>CAZFJT010000363.1:0-4191 GCA_964519135.1 uncultured Syntrophales bacterium
TTCGGTCGCCTCTTCTTGATTACAGGGTCGTGGAGACCGCGTGTCGCGCGCCCATTGGATTCAAGATCAAGGGCATGGTTCTGAAACGGTTGCTCAAGGATATCTCAAAGGAGTTCGTTGCGCCGGCGATTCTTAAGAGGCCGAAGTACGGTTTTCAGGTCCCACTCGGTCAATGGTTCAAAAATGATTTGAGGGATTGGGCCCAATCCAGGTTATTTGATTCTAATGAAAGCGCGTTGAACAAGAAATTCCTGGAAAAGCTCTGGGGTGAGCATCAAAGTGGGACTTCGGATCATGGGCTCAGAATATGGTCAGCGCTGGTCTTTCTGGAATGGAGGGAATGGTTGAATAGTCTAAAGAGGTCTAGATCCCATAGTTGATGGGGCTATTGGCAGCGGAGCGGCCATATGAGGTTGTTCCGAAATTGCCGTTTTTAGATATGGTCAACGTCTTAATCGGATTCCATTAAATGATGTTCAGTCTTCAACGCCAGTGATATGAGGCTTTGTTGCGTGAGAGATAAGGAACGCGCCCCAATACTTGCCAAGACCAACCATATCCAAACAGCCATCCATGAAATTATATAGGCCCAAAAGCTTTCTCAGTAATGGAGTCTTAACGTAATTATAACTGATACCTGATACGCCTATGCAACCTACGTCACAAAAGCCTGCTTCCACAAGGTGGGACATTATTTCCTCACCGGATAGGAGCCTTTCGTTTACTGTCACACCTTCTCTGGAAGAAAACGGTGAATGATGACTTCGATACAACCACATTGCCGGATTGCGGCCATTTGGATCGTATGCAAACATTCGACCGCCAGGCCTAAGAACTCTCCTGGCCTCCCTCAGAGCCGGCGCCAAGTCCGGGAGATGGTGGAGTACACCGCTGAAGGTTACAATGTCTAATTCGTTTTCCCTGAACGGCAAGATCTCTGCGTCACCCACCAAGAAAGGTCCTCTACTAATTTCTGTTGTCGCCAATCGAACCAGGTTGAATGACAGATCGATCCCAACTGTGGCCAGCCCCTGATCCCTGAGATGGTATGTAAACGCCCCCGAACCGCAACCCACATCTAACAGCAGTTCCTTTGGCGCAGGTCTCACTATCTCTGAAAACACTCGCAGTAGCTTATCGTATCCACTTTGATCAAATACGTCGTAATGTTTTTCCTCTCCGAACTCGTCGAAGAACGCCATTTCAGCTTTCTTGTCTTGCATAGCAATAGCCCTTAGGAGAGATTATTCCATGGCCTTTGAAATATGAGTAGTCTGGGACAAATCATCCGGCCACATGAATTACTCCTTTGTGCTCCATCGTCGGCTCTTGTCCCAGCATCGGAACATACTATTCCCTTGGACTGTCAGTCAACGAAATTAGAGAGTGGGCGCCTTGCACGGCGCCAGAGATCAACCAGGCTCAACCGAATAATCAGAATCAAAGAAGTTCGGTGTATCTATGTAACGCGTATCCAAAAATTGACTTTTTTGCTGATTATGTGTTAATAGTGATGTAGTTTCACCCGGTTAAATTTGTTGTTTCCACTGTGCGCACAATTGCTCCCCATAAGCCCAGGGGCAAAGGAAGATAAATGAAAGTCAGATTCTGGGGCGTCCATGGAAGTTTGCCAAGACCCGGCCCAAAGACCATCAAATTCGGCGGTAATACGTCCTGTGTTGAGGCGCGCTGTAATGATCACCTGATCATATTCGACGCTGGCAGTGGTATAAGGGAATTGGGCGAGAACCTGGTAAAAAGAGGCAAGGCTTCGGCCGAGCTGGTAGCCCATATCTTCTTCTCCCATTATCATTGGGACCACATCCAAGGCTTTCCCTTTTTTGATCCGGCTTTCATAAAAGGTAATACAATACACCTCTATGGTCTGTGTAATCATGAATCCGATATTCAGCACGCTATGGAATCACAAATGAGCCGGCCTTGCTTTCCGGTGCGCCTGGAAGAACTCCGGGCAAACATTGAATTCCACACTATGGAGTCAGGATCAAGGGTGCGTATTGGAGAGGCTTATGTTACGGCAAAGGAGTTGCCCCATCCAGGGGGCAGTTTAGGGTACAGGGTTGAATGTGGCGGTAAATCATTGGTGTACGCAAGTGACACTGAATATGAGGAGTCACTGGATCATGAAGTGTTGAGTCTTGCCAAGTCAGCGGACCTTTTGATACATGACTGCATGTTCACCCCTGAGCAGTATTCAGGGGAATCTGACGGAATCTCCAAACATGATTGGGGGCACAGCACCTGGGAGAGCCCGGTCAGGTTGGCCTTGGCCGCAAATGTGGGTAGATTGGTCCTTTTTCATCACGGCAATGAGGATTCTGTTGTGCAAGAGATAGAGGCCACGGCCAGAAAACTATTCCCAAAGACCATGGCCGCTTATGAAGGGCTTGAGATCGAATTGTAGGAGATTGGTTACCTTTTTTGGGAGCTGTTTAGTCCGGAGATATGACTTTAGAGGCCTTTGACATGCTCTCTATTACCTCGAACATATTGGTGACCCTTCCAGCCTTCAACTTGTCCTCGAGTTTGAAATGGGCAAGACAAGCTCCGCAGGATAGTATTTCAACACCTTTACTCTCAAGTAAGGAGATCGCGTCCACAGCTTCCTCATCCAAAGTTGAAAGCCTCACTCCGGAATTTATGAATATTATCCTCCAGGGAAGAGAAGGGTTGTCCAATAGGGTTCTTAGAAATCCTCTGATGAGCTTCTGACCTAGTTCATCGTCCCCTGAGCCCATTGTGTGCGAGCCGATGTAAACCACCAGTCCGTTTGCAGGATCAGGCTGGGGCTTGGTCTCAGGAACAGGGCACGCCATAAGAGACTCCACCTCTGACAATGATTTAGGGGGTCCTTCCCTGGTCACATTGATTGCAATATCAGTTGGAGAGTTCTCTTTAACATCAACAGAGAAGCCTTGGTTTCTGGCAAAGCGGGCAACATTTTCCTTTGCCGTAAAATTGTCCACCAATACTATGAAGTCGTTTAATCGGTCTTGCTCAATGGCTCTTTTTGTCTCCAGCACAGGCTGAGGGCACGATAACCCTCTTGCGTCCACCTCATGTTTTATGTTCATGGTATTACTCCAGGAGAGTTTATTTTATGCGTTTCCATATATGTTGCGGCTGCTAGTACACCAGATTAAGGTCTTGTACGTCGCGAGCATGATTCACTCATGTTCATGCGCATAGTATAATAATAGGTTGTGGCTATTGTGGCAATAGGCAAGACCTTTAGATGGCTATAATTCTAAAAAACAAGGAGATAATGTTGAAAAAAATAGGGATAATAGGTGTTGGTAATATGGGGTCCGCTTTGGCTAAAGGTTGGATCGACTCCAAGATGGTCGACCGGTCGAATCTGGTTCTGTTTGATGTTGATAAGGACAAACTTGCCAAATTTACCTCTGAGGTTGGCGGGTTGGAAATAGGATCAATAGATGACCACAGGTTATATGAAGTTGACGCGTTGATTCTCGCGGTAAAGCCACAAGTATTGGATTCTACTCTATCTGAAATCGGTTCTTTTTTAAAACCTGAAACCATAGTTGTTTCCATAGCCGCAGGTATACCTACACATCGCATTCTAAGGGGCCTGAACCGTGATTCAAAGGTTATCCGGGTCATGCCGAACGCTGGGGCAATGTACGGAGAAGGGGCAAGCGCACTGTGTTCAGCGGGCCCTGTAACCAACGATGAACTCCACGCTGTGACGAGTTTGTTCTCTTCTGTGGGCAAGGCGGTGGTTGTTCAGGAAAAGGACATGAACGCTGTTACAGCCCTATCAGGAAGCGGTCCGGCATATTTCTTTGTAATAATGGAGGCAATGTCTGACGCAGGAACTCTGTTGGGGATGGAACGGGCGGCTGCAAGGGCCCTGGTTGTGCAAACACTCAAGTCGGCCGCGGCCATGGCTGAAAAGAGCCACGCGCCCTTTAGTGATCTCAAGGATATGATCACATCACCAGGTGGGACAACAATTGCAGGTTTGGCGGCTATGGAAAAACGCGGGATCCGAGGGGTGATCATGGACGGAGTAATAGCGGCAAAGAACAGGGCTGATGAGCTAGGGAATGATTAACCTGGTTTTCTTTATGATCATCGTAAAAAGATATTAAAGATAATTTAACGCATATGAAAAATTCCCTGATTGTGTGGAAAACCCGTTTATTG
>CAZFJT010000364.1:0-4188 GCA_964519135.1 uncultured Syntrophales bacterium
TTATACATTAATTATTGGCTCAGGGAGCACGGCCGCATTTAAGTGAATCATTACTTCTATTCCTTGTCAAATCTTGACCTTAAGGACAAAATTGATATACTGATCATAACAGGCGAGCATTTCTAATAGTAAGGGGGAACTCCGTATATCATAGTGGAATTCCCCTTTTCCATTTTTGATCAATATCTGATTTCGAGAATCGCCTCAAAAATTTGGTCTAATTCTTGTACATCGCGGTAATGAGATCTTTGAAGTGCTCATTTATGAATTTGCGCTTTACCTTCATGGTTGGCGTAACTTCGCCGTCTTCTTCGTATAGCTTCTTTGGCACAATGGTGAATTTCTTTACAGTCTCCACCTTTGCCAGACCTTCGTTGACCCTTTTCACCTCTTCATCTATCAACTCCACTATCTCTGGGCTCTGTGTGAGGCTTTCATATGTGGTGAACGGAATTTTATTGTCCTGCGCGTACTGAACCACGTTTTCCTCGTCAAGCACTATCAGCGCGGCAAGGAATTTCAATTGATCCCCAATTATTATCGCGTCATTAATGAATGGGCTGAATTTTAGCTGATTCTCTATGTTCTGCGGTGATATGTTTTTTCCGCCCGCGGTTATGATCAGGTCCTTTTTACGGTCGGTTATCTTCAGGAAATCGTTTTCTTCAATGGTTCCCACATCCCCTGAATGGAGCCAGCCATCGATGAGTGTTTCTTTTGTGGCCTCTTCATTCTTGTAATATCCCATGAATACATTTCCGCCCTTGACCAGGATCTCGCCATCCTCGCCAATCTTCACTTCCACACCAGGCAAGGGGGGACCAACATTCTCGGGTATTATCAGGTCCCATTGATGTATGCAAGTGGGGCCCGAACCTTCTGTCTGGCCGTACACCTGGCGCAGGGGAACCCCTATTCCATGGAAATATCTCAACACATCAGGTGAGATCGGCGCGGCCCCTGATACCGCCATCCTGCAGCGCTCGAATCCCAGACGCTCTCTTAATTGGTAAAAAACCAGTATATTAGCCAGGAATCTCATTACGCGAAGCCCAGGGGTAACTTTACGATGTCTGAACAAAGAATCCGCGTATTGCCTCCCGATCTTTTCAGCAAGGCCATAACTTATCTTCTTGAACCATGTGGCGTTTGCTATCCTGATCCTTATCCCTGAATAGTACTTCTCCCATATCCTTGGAACCGCGAATATAACGGTTGGGGAGATCTCCCTGAAATTATCCATCACAGTGTCCGGGCTCTCTGTGAAACTCACTGTGTAACCAAACCTCAAAGGAAGAAAAGTTGTGAACATCCTCTCTGCAATGTGGCTCAAAGGGAGAAACGATAATAGTTCATCATCCGGATATATGGGCAGGGCCTCACCTATGGACCATGTTGTCCATGTAACGTTGTGATGGGAAAGCATGGCGCCTTTGGGCGGTCCTGTAGTCCCAGAAGTGTATATTATCAAGGCCATGTCATCAGGATCTATTTGATTGGCAAGCTCGTCGAACATATTGGGATTGTTATCATTGATCTCCTTGCCTTTTGCCAATAGTTCATCAAAGGTCATCACCATGGGATCCGAGAACCCCTTTAGCCCCTTTGTGTCAATCACTATAATTTTCTGGAGTTCAGGCGTTTTTTCCCTGAACATCAACGCCTTGTCCAATTGTTCGTCATCTTCGGCTATAAAGATCTTGGCCTCTGAATGTCCTGTCACATATTCGCATTGATTTGCAGGGCTAGTGGTGTATATTCCCACTGTGACCGCGCCTATTCCCATTGTTCCAATATCGCAGAACAACCACTCAGGCCTGTTTTCACCAATTACAGCGACCCTGTCGCCGGGCCGTACACCTAATGAATAAAGCCCCAGCCCAACATACCGGACCTTTTCCTGGTACTCGCTCCATGTAATGTCACGCCAAATGCCTAAATACTTGTGCCTAAGGGCCACCTTTTTTGGATTCTTTCTCGCGATTTGCAGAAATTGCCTTGGAACCGTAATCTTCTCTTGGGACATGATTGACCTTATCCTAATTTTTATTTCCTTTTTCAAGCCAGTATGAACATTTCCAACGCCTGAAATGAACTCCCAAACAAGCGAGACCTTTTAATTCGAGGTTACCTGGTTCATTGTTTCCCAGATTTTCTAGCAATATATTGTACTCCGTCAAGGCCTTTGAAGTCTGAATCTTGTGTCCACAACATTGCACGGTTGTCCTTTGCAGTTGCTAGAATTATACTGTCAGCCAATGGTAGTGACAGTGAATGACTCATCCTCGCAGCCATAATGGACAGCCTGGAATCCAAATCCACAACCGTTCCCATTACCATTAGGCCGGCAACCATAGTGGCTTCTTTTTCATTCCTTTCACGCATAATCTTTTTGAACACCTCGAAAATACTTATTGAAGGCACAATGAGCTTGCCTGTGTCTTCAATGGAAGGCGCAAAAAAATCAGCATTAGGACCATCAGCAAGGTATTCCAGCCAGCCTGAAGAATCGACCACATTCATAATCTATCAATATCCCTATCAATATGTGTATCAATCCCCTTTAAAATTCCCCTCGCCTTCTTGGGATCAATAGAAGGAATCAATTCTATTCGTCCTTCTCGCTCAAGAACCACTATCTTGGATCCCGGCCTCAAGCCCATTGATTCTCTAATATTCTTGGGAATGATGATCTGATATTTCGGTGATACTGTGACTATGCCCTTTGCGCCATCCATACGGATTCTCCCATGGTTTTACGGTGGAGTTATCGATAAAAAGAACCAAAGCATAAAGTTTTTTCTGATGTTTCTATCTCCACCTCTTTTTGCGTTTGTACCTTGCCTCACCTCGAACAGAGTCCTCTTGCCTCATTCCCAGATAGAATTCCTGAACATCCTCATCAGCCAAAAGCTTTTCAGGCTTACCTTCAAGCACTATCCTGCCTGTTTCCATTATATAACCATGATGGGCCACACTCAACGCCATCCTCGCGTTCTGTTCAACGAGCAATATTGTGGTTCCATCCTTATTTATATTCTTTATGATATCGAACATCTCGCTCACCAGTAATGGAGACAATCCCAAAGAAGGCTCATCCAGAATGATCAACGATGGCCTGGACATCAGGGCCCTTCCTATGGCCAACATTTGCTGTTCCCCCCCTGAGAGGGTTCCCGCGTCCTGTTTCATCCTCTCTTTTAACGGCGGAAAATATTGGACCACCTTATCAATATCCTGGTAAGCGTTCCTATCCTTTCTCGTGTAAGCCCCCATTACGAGGTTTTCCTTAACAGTAAGCTCAGGAAACACTTCCCTGCCCTCAGGCACATAAGCTATTCCAAGGGGGACTATCTTCTCTGTGTCCATCCCGTCTATGCGCTTGCCCTCAAACCATATGGTTCCCTTGTCGGGTTGGTCATCCAGATAACCCATGATCGTCTTCAGGGTTGTGCTCTTGCCCGCGCCGTTGGTTCCAAGGATAGCCCTGATCTCTCCCTTTTCAATTTTCAGGGAAAGCCCACGAACCACCATTATTTTGCCGTAGTATATTTCTATGTTCTTTGTTTCCAGCATCTTATTCCTGAGCCAAGGTTTTTTTAATCAACAGATAATGTCTATTACAACAAAAGATATATTAAAATTGGGTCAAATTTAGGCCGCGCCAGCGTCCCGCCCTATATAGGCTTCCATTACTTCAGGATGATTTTGAACCGCCTCAGGGGTTCCTTGGGTGAGCTTCACTCCGAAGTTCAGGGCCAATACCTCGTCGGAAATGTCCATAACCAGGTTCATGTCATGTTCTATAAGGAGTATTGTCACTTCAAAGTCGTCCCTTATGTCCTTTATCCAGAACATCATATCCTGCTTTTCTTCCTGGTTCATTCCTGCGGTTGGCTCGTCCAATAAAAGAAGCTTGGGCTCCATTGCCAGGGCCCTTCCCAACTCCACCAGTTTCCTTGTTCCATAGGGCAAAGCGCCCACTGGCACGTCCCTTGCCGCTTCTATCTCCAGAAATTCTATTATCCTCTCAACTATCTCCCTGTTCTCGCATTCTTCTTTTGCGGCTGGAAAGGCCTTTGTAATGAATGTCGCGCCTGCAAAAACACCTGTTTTCATATGAATATGACGACCAAGGAGTAGATTGTCCATTGTGGATAGATGGGAAAACAGCTCTATATTTTGAAA
>CAZFJT010000365.1:0-3229 GCA_964519135.1 uncultured Syntrophales bacterium
ATAGAGACAAGGAAACATTCGCTAAATTACTGGGCGGCGCGGGAAAGTTGCAAAAAAGCGTTGAACGGAATATCCAGGCTATTCAGGATTATAAAAGATTATGGGAGGTGTTCGGGAAAAGGTCAAATGAACTTTTGACCCTAGTTGGGTTTTCAGAAAACACGTTACAATCTGATGGGAAAATTTTAGATCTTTTCATGGAGGAAGTTGGTCAAGGGGGCTTACAAAAACTGAGAATATTATTACTAAAAGCTGTGCGGCAAACAGCGGCTGGTCATAATAGATCATTGGGGCCTCCCGCGGGACGATCAAGTATTTCTGGTATGTGGGATTCGGCAATTGAGCTAACGGCCAGGGTTGCTGATGATATTTCCTCTCCAGGCGATAAAATATTTTGTGTTAGGCTAAAAAGTCTGGTAGGCAATGTGGCCGGATTATCCCAATCATTGAATATCGCTATGGATGAATTCAACCAGTCCTGGGATGAATTCCAAACGGTTTTGGACAATATGGAAGCTGTTGTTCGCCATCCTGAAGAGGAAGAGTCCGCAAATCAAGAAGAAGAAAAAGAGAACAATAAGTAGACAAATTAACTTGACCAACACCGTGTTTAAAGAGGCAAGATTTTATATATAGTTGACATATGTTAATCGCTTATTATTTTGAACAATATTTAATCTCAATAATCATTTTATGCCGCATTTCAGTTCAAACATTGATTCATGCAAGTCCACCCTGAAGTCAGCGAACGCGCGCCGAACATAGAGGTCAAGTATGCCCGAGAAAATATCAGTGTCCAGGTTAATAGAGGATTTGGAAGCAAAAGGCGTATATGATTTCTTGACCCAAAGGAAACTTGAAACGCTAAATAAAGACGCTGTTACCGCGTCGTCAATATGGGAAAAAGAGCGATTTCAGACCCAGAGGGTCTTTTCCGAGTATTTGGAGAAACTGGAAACCGACGGCTTTTTGACATTTAAGCCACTTGTAAAATGGGAACTTAATAATGCCAAAGGAATGGCGCTCTGTGAGATTGACCGGTTTTTAGGATACGGTAATGAGGGCCCTGTGTATTCGGTAAATATAAAGGGAAAGCCGTTCGCCTTGAAACTGTATTCAGCCGCGGAACTGAATTATCTGGCCAAGGCCCATGGAAGGTACGGCCTTGGAGGTTTTTTGCTGGATGTTCAATCCATTGATGTGATGGATCTGAGCAAACTGGGAGCGGAAATACTATCAAAAAAGGAAAAAGGGATCTACGCCAGGAGTAAAAAGATTGTCCAATTGCATAATGTGGGTGTGGTTGACAATCTTGTCTGCCTGGTAATGGACCTGTTGGATGTGGATCCCATATCCAAACTAAAACCCCTGGAGATGGGCGCAGCGCCTGAAGACACAATTGCTTGGGCAATAGATTGCGCAATCGGCCTATGCCAACTACACCTTGAAGAGCAAAGGCTGCATCTGAACATCCGGCCTGAGGCCTTTATTAGAAGATCGCGCCAAAAGGAAAAAAGACTTCCAAAGTACACATTCTTCCATTACCCAAAGGCGTACAAAAGATCTGAAGGATCAATGGCCCAGGAGATAGAATTCATAATGGTCGACCACATGGACAACAGTGTGGAAACCAGTGACAAAAATGCAAAAGGTATGGCGACTTTCGGGGCTTGGACACACCTGGCGCCTGAAACACTTATGACCACATTGAAGAGTTTGAGGGAAGATTATGAAACCTACATACAAAAAGGCGAGTCGGTTCAATCACCCTTAACCATAAAAGCCCACAGGACGCAGATGGAAGATATTTGGGCCCTTGGCCTGACTTTGTACCAGTTCTTAGCTGACGGCAAATATCCATTCGGCGATCTGACCAATTTAAGCGAGATGGTAAATTCTATTCTGCTGAAACCAATAGACTTCTCACTGGTCCCTGATCACATGGCGGAGATTATAAAAATTCTATTGGAAAAGGATCCAAAAAAGAGATATCAGGCTCTAATGAAGGGGCTGCCCTCTGAAATATCCCAAAGAAAATCCGCGGCCCAAGCTCTCCTGTACAGATTGGAACTAATGGCTGAAAAGGGTTAAGGTATGAAGAAGCTTACCTGGATCATATCTTACATGCAGATTTAGCCCACTGGATGAAAATATGTCCTCGCCCGATTACCCAAGAATAATCTTAGGATTTGGTAATACCCATGTCTTTGTTCTTTTATGGCTTTTGTCCATATCATCAATTATTTATTTCAATCCAGAGATTTTTCGGCCTATCAATGGAGAAATATTGGATTGGAAGATCCGATTCGCGCCTGTTGAGGATATCTCCAATAGAATAGTTCATTTAGATATTGACGACAATTCCACCAAGGTGTATGGGCTTTGGCCTTGGGGACGGGATTTGAGCGCTCTGATAATTAATAGGCTCACTAAATTGGGCGCCAGACTAATTGTTTTCGATATATTCTACGCGGCCAAAGGGAAGGATCCCTCTGTGGACAGGGCCTTGTTTGAAGCTATAAAGGATTCCGGAATAGTTGTGTCTGCAACAGCCCTTGCTCTGTCTCAGGACCAAAATCCGGATTTCAAGATCAAACGGAATGACCCCAAAGAAATGGCCTTGTATAAAAGGGCCTGGCCCATGGTTGCGCCAGAGGGGTTGAAGCTGCAATCCGTATTTGAGCTCAGGGACTCTTATATTCCACTAAAGCCAATATCAGAGCACTCTCTGGCCATGGGACACATTGCATCGGCCCCGGACGGTGACGGGGTCAACAGAAGATTGCCGTTGAACGTGAAAATGGAGGACAGGCTTTTTCCAAGTATCTCCCTTTCCACTATAGTGGAGTTTTTAGGCGCGGATTACTCAGGAATACATCTTAAATCTTCAGGGTTTCTGAGTATCAAAGGAGCTAATGGTCAATTAGATATTCCTATGGATGAAAAGGGAATGTTCCTGATTCGCTGGGGCAGGCCGTGGAAAACCTTTAACCGTTATTCAGCCGAGGATATTCTAACAGAAGACCTGAAGAGTGAAACCACCCAATGGTTCAAGGACAAGATCGTCATTGTAGGCGTCACCGCAACAGGCGCAACAGATATGGGACCAACACCAATCGCCGCGGGTTATCCTTTAAGCCGTATACATTCAAACGCCCTTAATACGATGATCAGAGGCGTATTCATATTTTACGTCAAGCCTTTTCCGTTTATTGTCATTATTGCCGCG
>CAZFJT010000365.1:3239-4172 GCA_964519135.1 uncultured Syntrophales bacterium
ATTTAGTGTGGTCCTGGCGCTGGTGAATGAAAAATATGGGTTGATGGTTGGAATTGTTACGGCCCTCAGCGGTTTTATCGCCTACTTTCTCATATCTATGGGAGCGTTTGTCTTTTTATCCTATGAAGCCCCTATCTGGGAGTTCTTTGCGCTGACCTTTCCCTGCGCAATAGTGACAATAGGAGTGGACGCAATCAAGAAAGAAATTGAGGCAAAAAAAGTATCACGCGCGCTGGAGAGATATCTGTCCCCTGAAATGTTAAAAAAGATCATCAAAGATCCAAACCAGGTGGATTTATCAACAAAACGGATGGTCTTAACGGTGATGTTTGTGGATATGGCAGGGTTTACAAAGATTTCCCAGACCATGGAGGTGGAACATCTAACCGAATTTTTGAACGATTACTTCGAATGCGTAACAGAGGCGATTTTTGAAGAACAAGGCGCTGTTGACAAGTTTCTCGGGGACGGGATCATGGCCTTTTTCGGAGATCCCATAAGATTGTCGGACCACGCGCAAAGGGCTGTAGCTGCTGCAATAATGGCTCAAAAAAAAATGGCCCTATTGAGTGACAGATGGCGCGGCAAGAACATTCCTGAGTTGGCTAATGGCGCCAAGATTCGTATAGGGATCAATACAGGGCCGCTGGTTGTCGGGAATGTGGGCTCAAACAGGCGCTTGGAGTACACATGCCTGGGTTCAACTGTAAATGTGGCCAGCAGATTACAGACCCAGGCCAGGGAAGGGGGCATAACCATATCCTTATACACTAGGATGGCTTTGGATGATTCTTTTAATATTGAGGGCCCCAGGTGGGTCAAAGTAAAAGGAATAGACGAGCCCATTGAAGTTTACGATATAGTATTACCCGATGATATTCATACTCCAAGCGAGGTCCGAGAATACGAAAGCTTCCCTGGATGATCCCGCGA
>CAZFJT010000366.1:0-4164 GCA_964519135.1 uncultured Syntrophales bacterium
GGCCTGGCCTTTATATACTCCATTTGGGATCTGACTGATTTCGCTTCTCATCATCTTTTCTGTTGAATCAAACAGATACTCCTTATGGCTTTCAAATGTGTCCAGACCGTACCTTTCTATGACTTTGAGCAGACCTCTTTCTCCCACTACGCAAGCCCCTATTTCCGCTCTCATGTCCTCAGCCACAATATCCAGCCTTATGTTTGCGAATATTAGATCCCATACGTCCTTTCTTAGTTTTCCTTTCTCGTACACCTTAACTGGAGGTATTCTTAGAGCTTCCTGCCAAACCTCTGTTGCGTTCGGATTGTATCCGCCTTGGACCGCGCCTCCGATATCAGCCTGATGTCCTTTACACGCGGACCATCCCACTAGCTTGTCCTCAAAAAATATCGGTTTGTAAGCGGCCACATCATTGTTCTGGTTTCCCATGGAAAAAACGTCATTGTGAAAAATCACATCACCTGGATATATCTCGTCGCCAAAATAATCCACTATGTACTCACACACCGGCCCCAAAGAGAATGAAAGTATCGGTAGGTTCTCTGTTTGCTCCAGCATTTTCCCTTTTGAATCATACAGGCCTGTAACAAAGTCCTTTGCTTCACATAGTATCGGTGATCTGGTGGTCATTGTCAGAGCAATGCTCATCTCTTCTGTAATGGACTTCAAACGCCTCTGTAAGATGGATACAAGGACCTTGTCGATTTCCTGGCTCATCTAAGTATCCTCCTTTTAATCTCTGACTCCAGATTCTTCAGGAACATTGTGAAGCTCCCATATCTATCTGTTATTACGTTGAATTCAGGAGTTACAAAAGTTGTTGTATTCACCTGTTCTATGATAGCCGGACCTTCTATTTTATTTCCAAATTGCAATTCAAGTCCATCGTACACCTTTACCTCTCTGAACTCCCCTTGAATGGGCATCCAAGCCTCTCTTGCGCCCTTTATAGCAGATGAAGCGTCCTCACCCGCCAGATCCTGTTCCCTGAATTTCGGCTTTTCCGTCCTTCCCACACAGACCAATCTCATATTTATCAATTCCACAGCCGCGCCTTCCTCCTCAAGGGAGTATCCATACAATGCGTTGTGTTCAGGATGGAATCTGCTTGCCATAGCGTCAGTATCAAATTTATCGACGCTGTCTTCGTCTATTTCCACTTCGACTTCGTGGTACTGCTTCACATATCTTAGATCCAAAGAATATTTATATCTGATCTCCTCCTCATTTATTCCTTCTGACGCCAGGAGCCCTTTTGCCTCATCCATCATTTCCTTAAACAACCCCTTAAAAATACCGGGGTCCGCCTCTTTGAGTAAAGTTGGATATGTTCTTACAAAGTCGTGTTTTAGGTCGGACATCATCATTCCTGCCGCGCAGAATATTGACGATTCCCTTGGAACAATCAGCACTGGGTTTTCCAGTTCCAGCGCGATCATGCATGCGTGATTCGGCCCCGCGCCGCCTGCGACCACCAGGGGAAAATCCCTTGGATCTTGACCATGTTTTACTGCAACCTCTCTCACAGCCGCGGCCATATTGACATTGATTACCTGATACATCCCAGCCGCGGCTTCATAAAGATTGTAATTCAACGGCCTGGCAATCTTCTTTTCTATTGCTTGCTGCGCCTTTTCCTTGTATAGGGGCATTTTGCCGCCTGCAAAAAATTCCGGATCCAAATATCCAAGTACAAGGTCCGCATCAGTGCATGTGGGCTGTTCTCCGCCTAAACCATAGCAAACAGGACCTGGATCTGATGACGCGCTTTGTGGACCCATTCGTAGAAGCCCACCTTCATCTATCCACCCTATGGAACCGCCTCCCGCGCCTATTGTGACCACATTCAGCATGGGTAAAGCCAGTCTGAATCTGTTGATCTCCCCTACTGTGGTGGTAAAAGGCGCGCCGTCTTTTATCAATGCGCAATCAAAAGAGGTGCCTCCCATATCCATGGTAATACAGTCTCTATATCCTTGTGCGCTGGAGTACTCCATGCCAGCCACCGGTCCGCCGGCAGGGCCTGATAAAAGCGTTGTCGCAGCGTTGTTTATAGCGATTTCAGGAGCTACAACTCCTCCATTGGATTGCATTATCAATAGGATATTTTTAAACCCAGCCTCGTCCAATCTGTTCATAAGGCTCCGGAGATATCTTCTTAATATCGGGCCGACATATGCGTTCAATACTGTGGTGGAAACTCGATCGTAAAACCTTATGGATGGTAAGACCTCTGTGGATACTGATAGGTACGCGTCCGGCATTTCCCTTGCCACAATTTCCGCGGTCTTATTTTCATGATCCCTGTTTGCAAAGGAGTTCATGAAACAAATGGCCACAGCCTCCACTTCTTGTTTCTTAAAAGTTTCCACCTTTGACAAAACGTCATTCTCATCCATAGGCGCCAGTTCTTGGCCCGAATAATCCAGTCTCCCCTTTACAGGCAGTCTGAGATATCTGGGGACCAATGGTTTGGCGTTTGTGTACCTGTTATTGTATTGCTCTTCCCTGATTCCCCTTCTCATTTCCAGGGCGTCCCTGACACCCTCTGTTGTGAGCAATCCTGTTTTCGACCCTCCATATGTTAGAACCGCGTTCGTGGTAACTGTGGCGCCGTGAACAATCACATCTACCTCTTCCAAAAAAGAAGCAAATTCCTTGCCCTCGTCCCCGGCCATTTCCTTGAGGCCCTTCATTGTGGCTATGGATGGATCTTTGGGGGTTGATAGAACCTTATACGCCCTTGAGACGCCGTCTGATCGGGTTAGCAAAAAATCCGTGAAAGTACCCCCGACATCAATGCCGACTTTGTACCTCATAACATCCCTCTCAGGTTAAATGGAAAAAGAGAAATAGAACGTCGTATTGAAGCGCTGTCAAAGGATATTATGATTATTGAATCGTCGTGTCAACTTTGGACTGGATTGGCGCTGATCTTTTCTGGAAGCCTGAGCGATCGCCCCTAATTTGAGGGGTTTTCTATTTTACACATTGTGGGCTTTAGCCTGTATTTCTATGACCTATAATCTCAGGTTATAAATACGCTTCTGGATCTCGCTTGGGTCCATTATATTTTTGCCATGTGATTTCAAGCTATTTCATAGACTGTTCGCCATTTTATTTATCATGTTCTCCAATTCACTTTTATCTTCAGTGGCTATGTCTATTATCTGAAATCCAGCCACACACAGCCCTGTCTCCTGGTCCATCTTCTTCCACCTGCACAAAGCCTTGAATTCCACAGGCGCTGATTCCCCGTACGCGTCTCCCAATACTACCAATTTCTTCATGTCGTCCACTTGGGTATCAATTCCCATCACACCTATTCCATCCATGTTTATATCAATGACATGGCCTTGGGCCTCAGGCCTTTCAGACTCGTACACCAATACCACCGCGTCAGGTTCTATCCTATCGGCTTGCCTGGAATATTCAGGGAACACATTATCTATGAAATCGTGGAACTCCCCATACAGATCATTTCTTGTTAAAAATTTCGCATCCAGTAAAATTGTCACTATTCCCTGGAGATTTCTTGAAGAGAGCCGATGTTTGTCCATTATATCGGACATACCCATGCCTTTCCGTATATCTTCGAGGATCTCCTGTGTTGCAAATTGACGCGCTGACATGTGTTAGCCTCAGAATATTTCTTATAGTCTTGTTAATTCCAAGGAATTATAAGCCGAATTTACACCAGGGCGCAAGTTTTAACGTCCTTGACTGGATGCCTTCCCTTTATATTTTGCGATTGAGCATATTTTAACCACTAGGTTCTCAATTATGATCCCTGGATTGTTCGACCCTATTTTAGTACTTTTTATCTGCTCATCAGCTTTTAATATTTCTTCAAGTATAGAGATCAAACTTGCCAAAGGGAATCTTTGCGCGTCTTTCATATATGAGTAGATCGCGTACTCTTTCATTGAGGAAGGGTCCAGTTTTCCCAAATTCTTTCTTTTTACCATTGATCCTTTTGCCTCTTTTATCATAGGCCCGATCTTATTATAGCTTATATTCGGGCTCCAGGAATCTCTGAATACTGTAAACAGCAACTCCCTGGCTTTAATCTACCTCCTGAATTAATTGGCTATTGAGCCAAGGGCATGCAAAGGGTGTTCCGAGTTTTCAAGGCTTGCGTGAAGAGCTGGAAGGCATTTT
>CAZFJT010000367.1:0-4159 GCA_964519135.1 uncultured Syntrophales bacterium
AACGCCCATCCAATATAGGCCCCGTACATCTCATCATTACCTTCAATCTTTGCCAGGTCAGCCTTGGAAGCTAATTCCATTGCAAATGCATGTGTTGTTTTTAAATCTTTTTCATTGTCAATAGTCAACCAATCCTCGATATAGTCTCGTAATCTCTCTTTAGTTTCCAGATACATAATTCGAATTCCCTCGCGCGATTGCCAGTTCAAACAATTAACATTAACGTGTAGTTGATCAGCGAATCGGATCTCCCGCCCACAGGCTCACCGCCGCGCCTCCAATTACTGAGGTGTTACACCATATTTAAATAAACATCGAGACTGATTGATTTATGTGAAATATCATTAGGATATGACTCATGAACATCGTTATGTTCCAAAGTTGTGCTCCATTTGCGTTGTGATCTCTTGCCCAAATGCATCAATAGGGGCATAATATTTACGGAATACTATTCGGAGGCCACATGAAAAATACAGCCATAATTGTTGTTACGGTAATTGCCTTTCTTGCGGTTGGTGGTGGAATAATAGGTTGGTCGGTATACAAGAAATCGCAGATCGATGAAATGGAATCAATTAACCTCAAACATTTCACAGATGAAAATTTCGCAAAGGAAGTCGTTGAGAATTCCATGATAAAACCCGTGCTGGTGGACTTCTACGCGGATTGGTGTTATCCGTGCAAAATGCTGGAGCCTTCCATAAAACAAATGGCGGAAATATTCGGAGACTCGGCTATCATCGGCAAGGTTAATACAGACAGGAATATGATCGGCAGAAAACTGGGAGTAAGCAGAATCCCCACTGTCCTTATAATCCGAAATGGAGAAGTCAAGCACGTTTTCCAGGGATTTGTGGAAAAAGAGAAGCTGATCGCTGCCATTGAAGACCAGGGCGGGAGCCAATTGGATTGATATTGATCCGGATCTATCAAGGAATACCTTGTAAGCTTTATATATAGGTTGTCTAGTCGATAATCAAAAAAACTCGAAAATAGAGCCTTTTGAACATGATACCTTCAGAAACGGAGCAACGGGACTCCGAATCGATCCCAGGCAAAATCAGTCTTCCAGACCTTAAGATCCTGATTAGAGGCGCAGGTGAAATGGCCTCTGGAGTGGCTTGGAGATTATATATCTCCGGGTGGCGCCACATACTTATGACTGAAACTCAATCGCCCTTGGCTGTCCGAAGATCTGTTTCCTTTTGCGAAACCCTATCCAACGAGACTCAAATCATTGAGGGCGTGAAGGCAAAAAGAGCTGAGACCTTGTCACATTGCCGTGAACTTAACTGTAAAGGTTTTATAGGAGTTATGGAAGACCCTCATTTGGACACGATCAGCGAATTTGCCCCAGATGTAATGGTAGACGCGATTATGGCGAAAAGAAACCTTGGGACCTTCATTGATCAGGCCGATTTGGTCATTGCTCTGGGACCTGGGTTTGTGGCTGGCAAGGACGCTGACTATGTAATAGAGACAAATCGTGGCCATAACCTGGGCAGAGTGATTTGCAGCGGCTTTGCAGAAGCTGATACAGGAACGCCCGGGGAAATAGGCGGACAGTCCGGGGCAAGGGTTCTGCGTGCTCCAGGTGAAGGCGCGGTGATATGTGAGAAGAAGATAGGGGATCTCGTTATTAAAGATGAACTCATCGCAACCGTTAACGGTCTTCCTGTTATGGCGCCGTTTGCCGGGGTCCTGAGAGGCTTGATAAAATCCGGGACCCACGTGAGGCCAGGCCTGAAGATCGGTGATGTTGATCCAAGAGGAGACAGAGCCTTTTGTCGGTCGATCTCGGAAAAAGCCAGAGCAATAGGAGGCGCCACCCTTGAAGCCATACTGAGACGTTATAACAAGTAATATACGGCGGATGGTTAGCAGTCTCCATTTTGGAACGCCATGAAACAAATCCCAGCAGAATAGCAATCTGGTTTTCTCCATTCATACAGGTCTAGTATTAATACCTTTTCTTGACATTTTATAGATGTGGGGATATGCTTGAGAGTGTTTTGGCTACTGTGATTCCCCTGCCATCCTGTTGGGACTGCGGGTGCGATTCAGAGATTTAACCAAGGACTAAGGCGCCCGTGTCAAGGATTTCTAGATATCACTCCTAGGTTTTATCCCAAGACCAGCGGACCTGAGTCCATTTTCCGCAAATGGCCATTGATCCATTGATTGCGAGCTATGAAAGGATGTTTTTTGATGACCATCAATATTTACGTCGGAAACCTATCTTATGACACTGGAGAGGAACAGCTTAGAGATCTGTTCGCCGCCTATGGAGCGGTTGACTCCGCCAAGATAATTACCGACCGTTTCACAGGACGTTCACGTGGATTCGGTTTTGTCGAAATGGCTGACCGGGAGGAAGGAGAGAAGGCCATCACAGAATTGAACTCCAAGGAAGTAGATGGTCGAACCCTGAAGGTCAATGAAGCCAGGCCCAGAAACGACAGCAGAGGGGGCGCCCCAAGGGGCGGAGGCGTGGACAGGCGCCAATCTCGCTGGTAGAACCAAAGTTATCCCGGTTTCGGAAAAGGCTTTTAATCGGTTTTTTCCGAAACCGTGCGCCTATAAATTCCACCCCTTCTCGGAGCAATTCATCTATTGAAAAAACAATATAAGCACGCCCTTTGTCTTCACCCGTATCTGAAAGATAGCCAATCAGGTTCATTGGGAATAGCGGTATTCCCTCCAATTGGATTGGAATACGTGGCTTCCGCATTGAAACACCATGTGGAGAAAATCACATATGTTGATCTCAGAATGTTCGGTCCCTTAAGAGACCTGGACAAACTCAAAAGGTTTATAGCCGATGAGGTGGATATGCTCTGTGTGAGCATTAACTGGGAGTATTTCTTTGAGGAAGTCTGCCACATTGTAAATTCTCTTCCCCACGATGTTTTCACGGTTGTTGGAGGGCAACAGGCCACCTTATATGTTGAGGAGGTTTTTGAGAAATGCCCTGGGGTCGACGTTATAGTCAGGGGAGAAGGTGAAGAGCCAATAGCCGAAATCGCTGATGGGATTCCAATTGAAGATATCATGGGAATCTCATACAGAAGCGGGGACGGTCTTGTACATAACGAGATCAGACCATCAACTGATGTTGATTCTTATCAATACCCGGACAGATCACTCAGACCCAGTCGCTATCATTTCAATCTAGGGGGCTTTGGCCACAGATCAGAGGAGTTCGACATAATACTCACGGCAAGGGGATGTCCGTACAATTGCAAATTCTGCACTTTCAGCTTGAATCCATGGACCAACAAGAGACGATACTCAACCAGGTCCATAGACTCAGTGATAGAAGAGATCAAAGGACTTAGCGCGGGCGTGATATTAATCGCTGATGAGAACTTCTTTGTAAATCCCAACAGGGCCAAGGAAATATGCGATAGATTGATAGAAGAAAAAGTGGACAAGAGGTTCGTGGTTCAGTCCAGGATAGAGATCTACAAGCATCCTGAAGTCTTGGAATCCGCTTACAAGGCCGGTATTAGAATGATTCTCTTTGGAATCGAATCACCCACCGACAGGATCTTGGAGCAGCTCAACAAAGGCTTTGATACCGCCACTGTCAGAGAGGCCTTTAATACGTTGAGAAAGTTTCAGTTTTACTACCATGGGTATTTCATATACGGCAATTTCACAGAAACCGAAGAAGAAATGATGCAAATTCCAGTTTTTGCCAAAGAGCTTGGATTGGACTCCATTGCATATCAGAAATTACGCATAGAGCGATATTCACCTTTGCAGGAAATCGCGGATACAACTCCAGGATACTATGTGGGGGATGATAGGATCGTGTACCAGGAAGGTCTTGGGCGACCCTATTTGAAAAGAATCAGCAAGCAAATAACCAGAAAATTCTACACTCCGCCTCAACTATATAGAACTACAAAGAAGCTCTTTTCAACTGGTTTGGTCCGTCGTGAAAGTTTTTTGCCATTGCTCTTGAGCGTTCCGGTAATTTTGTTATACGGCCTAAAGAGACGAACCGCGAAATTAGCCAAGAAGTTCTTATGATCATTTTTACCTTGGAATCATTATTGTGCTTTTTATGGTTGATATAATTAGTATTTCTTGTTATAGTCCCCATTGTTACAATTAATTCAGCCTGTTCATAGGAATTTACATACCCATGATT
>CAZFJT010000368.1:0-4157 GCA_964519135.1 uncultured Syntrophales bacterium
GAATTCATTTTCATGGGCCGCGCTCATGATCAAAGACGCGGGTTCTCCTATGGGAAGCCCGGAACCGCCAAACTTGAAATCCATTCTCAAAGGATATTGCACCAAGCTCCCTTGGTGAAAATAATCAAAGCACACGCCCATAGCCAACCCACCGTGTGGAATGCCCATGAACCCTTCATGTCTCGGCTCAAATACTATCTTGTGCTCCAAAGTCCTTTTGCTTTTGCCAATTGGTTCGACTTCTATAAAAGAGTTCTCACCTGAAATAAAGGAATGCTTATTTTCTTTTAAATTCATCTGATAACCTGAATCGAGATTTATCCTCGCTTAATTGGAACCACAACATATACATGGTGGATTTTCAAGGCAAGGGTTCAAAAAAAAGCCGGGCTTGATACATCTCAAACCCGGCGATCCGATCAACCCAAGCCCCATGGCTTGGAAATATAATTATTCCTTATCATCTCCATTGGCTTCGCATCTTTTCACGAGCTTTTCCCATCTTTCTGTTATTTGATCCTGAATGTGCTTTGTCATGGACTCATCAAGATGGCGAAACCTTCCCTGTCCCTTGAAATAATCCGAAACAGGCTGAAGCTCTTTTGGCTTTCTGCTGAGCTTCCATTCGCCGTTTTCCACCTCATATAGGGGAAAAACACCAGTATTTACAGCCAGGGTTCCATACTCTATGGATTTCTCCGGGGGGATCCTCCATCCTGTGGAGCAAACAGAGAGTATGTGAAGATAAGCTGGTCCATCAGCGGCTTTTGCCTTTTCAACCTTTTTCTTCAGATCAGTGTAAAAGCTCGGGCATGCAGTGGCCGCGTACGGAATATTATGGGCCGCGCATATTGCCGTCATATCCTTTTTCCAGGTATTCTGGCCCATTGGTTTGGCCTTACCTGCTGGAGATGTTGTTGTGGTTGCGCCGAATGGTGTGGACGATGATCTTTGAATACCGGTATTCATGTAGGCCTCATTATCAACGCACACATAGATCATTTTATGCCCGCGCTCCAACATGCCTGATAAAGCTTGAAAGCCGATGTCCGAAGTTCCACCGTCTCCAGCCATTGCAACTATGGTCACTTCCTTATCCGGGATGCGTCCTTTTCTTCTAAGGGCCTTGATTCCGGATTCCACCCCTGAGCCCACAGCCGCGGCGTTTTCAAAGGCAACGTGTATCCAAGGAATGTTCCATGATGTAAATGGATAAGGTGATGAAATAATCTCCATGCATCCTGTGGCCATAGCCAGAACCATATCAGGTCCTATGGCCTTTAATACATGCCTCACAGCCAATATTTCAGCGCAGCCTTGACAAGCCCTGTGACCACTGGCCACATGCTCGTCCATGGAAAAGGCTTTGAATGGTTTCAATTCTTTCTTTTTTGGTTCAGCCATGGAATAATTCTCCCTAATACCTTATAACGATCAGCCTCTTACACCATAGATATGGTACTCTCCGGACTTTCCATCCAATGCTGTTTTGACCATATTTTCCACATCATCAGGGGTAACGTCTCTGCCGCCTATTCCTGCTATCATGCAGTGAACATTAGGTCTTTGAGGCTCATTGTACAATAATGATCTGATTTCAGAAGTCACAGGTCCGCTGGCGCCTGCAAGGACTATGGATCTATCCAGAACCACCACATCCTTAGCTTTGGCCAGAACGGATTTCAATAGTTCAGCAGGAAAAGGCCGCCACAATCTAAGGTTTATCAACCCCACCTTTTCGCCTTTTTCGCGCATAGCGTCTATGGCTAGAGAAGCGGTCTCGCAAATGGAACCCATTGCCACTATCAAAGTATCGGCCTCTTCCGTTTTATATTGCTCCACAGGAGAGTATTTCCTGCCGCACACCTGTTCTAATTCGTCCCATGCCTTTAATATGGTGTCCATTGAGTTTTTCAGGGCCACGTCATGGGCCATTTTTTGCTCCATGTATATTTCCGGCATGCCAAAAGCGCCCATTGTAACGGGTTTATCAGGGTGAAGCGTATTCACGGGCTTGAAATTGGGGAGATATTTCTCTTTCATGGATTTATCCCAAAATTCAATGGGCTCAATCACATGGGTAAGTTGAAATCCATCAGTATTGACCATAACAGGTAATGATACTTTTGGATCTTCTGCTACCCTAAACGCGTGGAACATGTGATCATAAACTTCTTGACCATTCTGGCAAAATACCTGAATCCATCCGCAGTCCCTGACCATCATCACATCAGAATGATCATTCCAGATTGATAGGGGCGCGCTCAGGGCCCTGTTGGCGAGTAACATAACGATCGGCAGTCTCATTCCAGAGGCTATGAAAACTATCTCGGACATCAAAGCGAGACCTTGGGCAGCGGTTGATGTGAATGTTCTTGCCCCTGCCGCGGACGACCCACAGCAAACGCTCATTGCTGAATGCTCGGATTCCACTGGTACGAATTCAGCGTCCAAATGACCGTCAGCCACCAGCTCTGAGAGATGTTCCACCACATGAGTCTGGGGGGTTATGGGATAAGCCGCCACCACGTCAACATCGCACAGACCAACGGCCTCAGCGGCCGCGATACTAACTTCTATACCTTTGAGAGCCATTATTCCCCCCCTTCAACCATTTCTATCGCGTCTTTGGGACATTCGTACGCGCATATACCGCAACCCTTGCAGTAATCATAGTTCCACTCAAAGCAATTCTTGTCAAAATTGGGGGATATTGCCGCGTCTGGGCACATTATGAAACATCTCCAGCATTTTATGCATTTATCATCATCATAGACCGGTTTCTGCGAACGCCAGGTTCCTGTTTTGTAACTGGACGCGTTTCCCGGCTTAGTAATAACTCCACCTGTTTCAATTTCTTGCCAGGTAATTTCATCCATTTGTTTGGTCACGTAAGCCTCCTACCATAAGCTTTTGCGCCATAGCCCCATTAAATATGGCTTAGGGGCTTTAGGCTACTGTTGTTTCTTTATACGCGCGGGTCATCGCGGATATATTCTTGTCCGCAATTCTCCCGAATCTTTCTTTAAAAGGATCTGTAAGGGCCTCCACAGAAAGCAAGCCGGCCCCTTTCAACAATGCGCCCACCATTGTAGTGTTTGTAATGGGCAGGCCGATTTCTTCCCTGGCGATCACGCTCGCGTCCACAAGGGCCAGTTTCCCTTTGTAATCCAGTTCTTTTCTAATTGTGTCAACTGAGTGGGAGGTATTTATAATCAAGACGCCGTCTTCTTTTAGTCCCTGGGTGGGATTGGCTATGTCCATTAACGATGGGTCTAAGACTATGACAACATCAGGGTTGTAGATCTTTGCGCGAACACGGATCGGTTTGTCGTCAACTCTGGCAAAAGCTACCACTGGAGCGCCCCTACGCTCAGGACCAAAGCTGGGGAATGCGGTAGCAAACTTGTCCGAGCTTATGGCTGCCCTGGCTACTAATTCAGCCGATGTCACCGCTCCCTGGCCACCTCGACCGTGAAATCTCATTTCAATCATCTCATAAGGCTCCTTTTGGAATATTTGTCAGTCAAACTCCTGATCCTCCCCATAATAATGGTCCAGGAGGGAATATCTCATCTGATCGTTAATAATTTCCATGCATTGCATAAGGTGGAACTTGGCTTCAGCCAAATCCCGTATTTCCGCAGGTAACAATTCGGTCTTTTTCAAGTAATTGTCTATTCTTTCATTTAATGTGTTAATTTGCCTGGTATCATCCGCATAGAGAAGAGTTTCGTCCATATTGTCTTCTTCAGGTTCATTCATCGATTGAACCAGCTTCAGATCCCATTCATCAATTTCTTTCCATCTTGCTATAGTGGCTGGATGGGCCTGGATTTGACGCGCTATTTCCTTATTGGTAATCCGACCCCTATGCTCAAGAAAAAGCTTTTCTCCAAGTTTACGGTCATCGTCCTTTTTCACAGACAAGACCTCCCAAAATGACAGCGCGTTAGTAACGATTCGAGACGAACAGTACAAAATAATACTAATAGCAGACAGATAGGAGCTTAATCAAGCACTATCGGCCAACTTTTTTAAGGTCTTAATAATATTCGTTAATCATTGGTAGCGTATCATCATATTATTTCCGGATAAATTTCACATCTTCTGCATAATCTTTGCAAATAAATATTCCATAATACCTATACCATCAT
>CAZFJT010000369.1:0-4153 GCA_964519135.1 uncultured Syntrophales bacterium
TTATCGCCCTACGCGCAGTAGCTCCCCTCCTGAGGATTGCGCAATGTGCGCTCTTTGAAGCCGTAACCGGGCGCGAAGCGCAAGGTAGGCGCCAAGAGCCAGTAATTGTGGAAAGGTTTTTATAAGCCATTTCGCGTTTAATTTTGAGAACTGGTATAGAAGAGTTGCAACCTTGATCTATTATAATTGCACATGGAAAAATATCTGGGAGTGTGTGAATAAAACTCACTCATATGTATTGTTCTTCTGACATTATTCGTGAGACGATTGAAATACGCTCATTTTTCAATAGATGAAAATACTTTTAAGGGGTCTAAATTAAAAAGAAATTGACAAGAGTTACATTTAGGGCGGCCATGGCACGCATAGTGCATGTCCTCTCTGTGGAGATTTAATCCAAGATCCCAGCGCATAATAGAGAACGGGAAGAATGGATTTTACAAAGCACGGTCTAGTGAATTACACCAGGCGCAAACCTAAGAAAATTGGAGTCAAGCCATGGCTTTGGGTTTAGACAACACTAAGGCGTTAATAGTTGATGATGAGCCCCATATAAGGCAATTGCTGGCCAGGTACCTGAAACCTGAAGGGTTTGACTGCATGACAGCAGGGTCAGGAGAGGAAGCTCTGGGTCTTCTGAACAAGGAAGATTTTGACCTATTGATAAGTGATGTGATGATGCCTGGCATGTCAGGGGTGGATTTATTGAATGTGGTGAAAAAATACCATCCAGGAACCGCGGTAATTCTGGTGACAGCGGTTGATGACGCCGAAACCGGAGTAATGGCCCTTGAGATGGGCGCGTACGGATACATCATAAAACCCTTTACAAAGAATCAGATACTCATAGACGTGGCCGCGGCTTTAAGGAGGAAGGAAGGACAAACACACCAAAAAAAGGGCGAGGAAAACCAAGGCGAACCAACCCGGGAATTTGATACTCCAAATACGAGTCTTGGTGAGGTTAAGGATGAAATAATAAGGCTCATTCATGAAGGCGCACAAGATATTCAGTTGATGGAGCGATTCGGCGTAAGCGCAAAAGAACTCGGGGTATTATTGGAGCAATTGGTTGAAGAGGGCCTTTTAGATCTTTCAGATATGGAATCCAGACATGATCTATCGGCTCAAACGGTGGCAATATGTCCTGAGGTCCGGAAACAAAACGGTGATAATAAACCCAAATCCCAAATAAGTGTAAAGGACGCGATACAATGCATTCGCTCCGGAATGGACGACATCAGCATTATGAAGAGGTACGGAATATCAGCAAAAGGACTTTCGAGCCTTTTCAGAAAGCTGATCGAGGAAAATTACCTCCAGCCTGAACACTTTTACGGCGCTTCACCAACCTGTCACGAGATAGCTCTTGAGCAGGATATCCCCCCGAGATTCCTGGCGCTTTCAGCAAGGGTTTACGAAGCGAATACCCCCGGTAATAACGGATTCCTGACTGAAATTAATGAAAAGGGCCTCAAAGTGGTTGGTATTCAATCCAAGAAGGGCGATAGGAAAACCATACGGATAAATCCAGGGGGAATAATCGAATCCGATGATATATGGATGGATGTGATCTGTGTTGATTCAGAGGTCAACGCAGTGGAAAACAGGCCAACCGCCAGCTTCCAAATAAGAAACATATCCACTGAATCTTTGGAAATATTCAGGAGGCTCATCCAGGCCCTAAGTTTTAATTTGTAGTTCGGTGATTGGAAAAAACAGCATCACCCTCGACAGCTTTACCCCCCAATATATAAGAGAATTACTATTTCAAAATTTTTTAATTATTAGCCACAGAGGGCTGTATCGCGCCATATTGAATAGTTCTATGGGATCGATCTCAAACGAAAGATTTGCATATCAGCGATCAAGGAATTATATTCGTCCTTGAAAGGGCCCCCTTTGCTTTGTCAATGCGGTATGGCCTTTTAAATAAAACAAAAAAGGAGATTTCAATGAAGAAATCAATTGTTATTGTCGTACTTGCAGCGGTGGCGTGCCTGGCGTTCCTTAGCGCTCCCATGACAGCGGATGCGTTTCAGCTTTTCCGTCAGCATCAAAGCGCCGGTGTGCAGTCCTCATTTCCCCAGTTCAATCCCACATGGGACTATTCCATAAACGCTTCTGCAGCTCCTGCGGCCACAGGCGGCTCAGCCAACGCCTGGTTCCCATCAGCTCCCGGTGTGGCCGGCCCTGCGGTTGGCATGGGATATCAGGGCGCTTACTACGCACCCCAGACCGGTGGCACAGCCGCTCCTTATTTCAGCGGTAACTACAGATAATTATAGATTCTCGTGTTATGAGCAATAATTGATTCATTCCTCCAGGCCGTATCCAATTGTCCGATTCGCCTGGGGGATTTATTTTTTTTCAAGCGCCAATAAGATCAATTCACTACATGCGCCCGGCCTTTTCTTGATCTATTTCCCATGGAAACTTGACGTGTTAATATTTTAATAATTGACTTGCTGTTTGTAATGTTTATTCCAGATAAGAAAACCATGTTCGACTGAAGTTCAAGGAAAAGCAGATGCGCACGAAAAAGACAAAAACAAAGGGTAGGGGAGGGAAGCTTTCGGACATTATTGCTGAGGCAAAAAAGAGTCAGGGGAAGCGTTCCACCATGTATAGGGACCAGGCTTTGAAACTCTTTCCTCACATTTGCGGCCGGTGTGGCAGGGAGTTTGAAGGTAAGAAGCTTGTGGAGCTTACTGTTCATCATAAGGACCATGACCATGAGAATAATCCCCCGGACGGGAGTAATTGGGAGCTTCTTTGCTTGTACTGCCATGAGATGGAACACAGGATGAATCTGGATAAAGAAGAGTACAATTACGATGTGACCAAAGGGGAACAGGATGAATCCACCAGTGGATACAAGCCATTTGCCGCTCTAAAGGATCTTATCAAGGAATAGAAGGGCCCACAGTGTTTATACGCTGCTCTAACAGGATAGCCCCAGGGCGCTTAAATTCCGTTTGCTTTTGCCCGTGGCCAAGCTTGTTCCCCAGGTTCCAGCCAATGAAGAGATCATATGATCCAGAAAAAACGGTCCATCGCAAGAAATATCCTCATAGCCCGTGTATCGGGCCGGTCTGGGCTCAGTGACGGGGAAGTCGGTTTCTTAACTGTGTTCCTTTATCAATCCAAAGTCAAAGGCCTCTGTAAATATAGGGCCTCCAAATGGAGAAGTTCCTGCGATGAACCGGTATATATGTTTTGACGCCTCTACTCCACAGGCGCGCTTAGGATCTCAATATCCTTCATGCGTATGGTTCCCTGGCCATCCATTACAACGTTGAGTGTAAGCTTTTCAGGTCTTTGGCCTGAGTAAAGGTAAACAGGCGCTTCCATTGATTTCCAATCCGTTGAGCCGCTTACTGCGTCGTCAATGCTCTGGGCTGAATGTTCAGGCATTTTAGGGAGTTTTAGCTGCATCTCCAGAAAAGCCTTGCCATCAAAATCTTCAGCCTTTGCGTTCGCCCTATAGGTTAAAAGACATTGATCAACCCCAGGATCATTCAATTCGAACAAGGGCACGGTTGTTTTTTCCTTTGTTTCCAATACAAAGGCGCCGTTTTCAACCCTAACGCCCGATTGTGATAGGGTCGGTTCTGATGCGTCGAAGGATTTAATGGTTTTGGGCGGTCCAGTAGTTCTTGGTCCAAAAAGGGATTTTAACCACTTTAGCATCTTTGGCTCCTCCTCTGTTTTATTGCCGGACTTAACAGGCCGGGCGCACATTTGTGGGTTGTAAAACTTGATCCAGCCATAACAGCCGGACACCAGGATCTCTGCGGAGATCCCACATGCTGTGTAGATGGTTGCGTTTTTTCAATCAGAGAAGAGTTTGTTCAGGAGCTTAAGAGGTTCACTGGCGCACACTGGAGGTTGGAACTATAAGCGGTTGAAATGGAAGATCCGAGGACGCCTTAACTTAGTAGATAACACCTATGATTATATACTGCTATTTAACATACTAACAGACTTTATAAACTACGGCAAGCTTTTGTAATAGCGCCGAAGTAATTATTCACTTGAATGCCGCCGGGCTCCCTGAGCCAATAATTCGTGTATAAAGTATGGGTCCTTGCGGTGTTCCGGGTTAAGCCTGTTGGCGAGAGATCAGATCCACTGCGTATAATTGGCAGGC
>CAZFJT010000370.1:0-4115 GCA_964519135.1 uncultured Syntrophales bacterium
TACGCTGATGACGCATTCTATAAATTGTTGAACCAAACCCATAAACATAAAGACAATTTCACCTTTGTATTGAACAAGGGGGATGAATTGGTGATTGAAGGAGGGAATGATCCATTAAAGGAAGTTCGGGAAGTTTTGGCCGCGTTTATGATACGCCTGAAGCAAGAGGCCAATATAAGTGGTCCCAGACTGTTCAGCGTGTCAGCCAAAGATTCCTTTGAAGGAAATTCGCAACCTTCTTTTCTCAAGCAAGAATTCGCGGAATTCGTCAATTTCCTAATGGTTAGAAGGGATGAAAAAGAGATAGCTTCACTTAAAACAAAGAATCTGATCGAGGCTTCAGGCGCAATGTTGAAAGAAGTGAAGACCGTTCTCGCGCCTGAGCGAAAACTTGCAATGATCAAGTCATTGATGGAGATGATCAGGAACCGGGAAACCCATTGGGCCAATGTTGAGATGGAAATTCCCGACAAGAACAAAGAATTGGCCTCTAGAATTTTGGGCAGGCTTTCAGAATGTGATGTAGTCATTCCATCCGTGAAGTTGGCTCAAGGTTTGGTTCTACGCTTAAAGGGAAAGAAGACCAATGAAACACAATGGGGACTAAAAGAAACATTTGATGTGATCGCACTCGATATTAGCCGCACAGCAAGCGAAAATCTAGGCAACGCAATGTCCAAGCTTGACGCTGAGCTGCTAATGTCCTTTGAGAATATTGACAGCTCCGGCTTGGAAACGGAAATAGCCGCGGAGTTGGAAAAATGTTCCAATGGGGTTCGCGCCCGGCTGACCAGTGAAATCGATGAAGCATGCAATAAACTAAAAGGGATCTATTCCTTCATAAGGCGTGGCTTGCAAAGAACAATATTGTCGGTCCCGATTGTTCTGATGCTTATGAGTCTCATGGATAACCAGGGGGTGACCGTTCAAAATCTCCCTGGGGATCCTCTATCCGCTCTCCGGTTCTTCCTGGATCTGTTGAAGGCAATATTCAGTCCTGAGGCGTTGTCTGGAATATATATCCTAATAATAATTGAGATATTATTAATATTGCGCATGGCCACCGGCCGTATAAAAAAACTGGAGAAATTATCAATGTCCATTGCCGGGTCAGCCATTAAGAACTTGATTAGCGCGTACCAGGAAACTGAAAACAGGCTAAAGTCCCATAGGCTGGAGACATTAATGACTTTAGAAAAAGGTCTGGAAAAGATTAAAAACGCTAACATCAAGTAAATGTGAAAACAGGGTCTAAGCTTTGCTAAATACCGGATGTATGGATTCACTTAGGCGCGGCTTTGCTTCCTAAGCGTATATGAGACCTGAAAGTAAAGGTCATCACAAGCAGCCCTTACTGAACTATGACTTTCAGTTACAGGCGGCGTCGAGCCTGTTGGCGTGAGCTCCGATTCGCTATGTTTTATTCGCAGGCTCAGGAAACTTCACTCATCGGACTCACGCGGCCTAACCCGGCTCACATAGCTTCCCCCAAAAGAGTGAATGTCACTACCAGATGGCGCTTATTCTTGACTCTTTGGCTCAAATTTTAACTGCAACCAAACTTTTGCGTGGGGCAGAAAAATAAAAAAAGGAAAAGAGACGAGAATAGTCATTAGGAAATACGAGGTGTACCCATAATGGCTGGCGCCGTATCCACTCAGCGCGCCTGAGATGATTCTGGCCAGGCTGAATAGCGCGGAAAGCAGCGCGTACTGTGTAGCGCTCAGGTCCTTCCTGCAAATGCTCATCAAAAAGGCCAAAAAAGCCGCTGTACCAAGTCCGGAGCAAAAGGATTCGGCCACTGAAGCCGCGTAAACTCCCCAATTACCAGTTTCTGGAAGAGCCGACACCAGCCAGTAGGTCACATTACCCAATGGTTGGCACAGGCCGAGGAACCAAAGACCATGAAAAATTCCGAACCTGCCCATGAATGCGCCACCGGCCAGTCCCCCCAAAATCGCGGCTATGACCCCGAATGTTCCTGTAATCAAGCCTATCTCTTCAAGGGTGAGCCCCCTGTCGTACCAAAAGGTGCTGGCCATTGGCCCAAGCGCAAAATCACCAATTTTGTATAACAGAATAAACAGGGCCACCTGAATAACATGGGGGCGGGCCAGCAGATCGGTTAGGGGTTCAGCGATTGCCTTCAAGGATATTAATTGCCTGGTGATCTCCACAGGTGGGAGTCTCCATGAAATCAACGCGCAAACAAACATGATCGCGGCTGCAAGAAAATAGGTTCCAGTCCAGCCCACCTTACCGCTGAACCATATAAACAATCCTCCTGAAGTGACAAGGGCCGCCCTGTAAGTGGCCATTCTGAAACCATTGGCCACACCCATCTCCTCCTGATCGAGCATCTCTATTGAATACGCGTCTATGGCAATGTCCTGGGTGGCCGCAAAAAATGAGAACATTCCAAGGCAGATCCAAAGGGCCAATTGGGGGTTGCTCGGCTCCAGGAAATTTAGCAAGACTAAACCAAAGGCCATGACCAACTGAGTGGCTGCAATCCAATGGCGACGTTTCCCAAGGAAATCCACAGCAGGCGCCCAAATGAACTTCAGCGCATACGGCAGGGTGAGAAAGCTCAAAAGACCCACGTATTTCAGCGCCATGCCATGGTCTCTGAAGTAGATCGGAAGAGTTTTCTCAATAATTCCAAAAGGTAAACCTTCAGCGAAGTAGAGGATGGAAATAATGACAAGCTTTTTGTTCAGGGACAAGGAGCGCTCCTGGCGATTTTTTGGCCTGTGTTCCAGACCCACTTGGGGATAGGGATAATACTGCGTGAATGAGAAAATCCCAAATTATTTTTTAAAAAATAAAATTTGCTGTTATCATTAAATTTGGTTGATATCATTGTGGTAAGAAACGGTGTTCATGATCTTTTCTGTTTGCGAGGTTTTTGGTAAAATAAGATAGTGAAGTCTGATATAATGTGAGTTCGATAAAAAAGAAACTTGAAATAACAAAGCTTGACATAATAAACGGCAGATACAAGAAAAGGTTTGTGTAATAAAGGGCTGATATGATAGCCGCCATAATGACAATTCAGAGTGAAATTCATCAGGTCGCACGGTCAGAAATCGGGATAGCCAAGCGTTATTGAAGGACTAGTATCAATCACATAAACTCGGCAATCATGAATGCTCTGATGAATAAAATCCAAGGGGCTCAAGCCCAGCTATCCAATTAGATATATTCCGCGCATAAGGATTAAGAAGCAATGCCCGGTCCAGACAGAAGTAGAGATGTCAGCGCAAAGTCGGCTGTAGAAGCTATCAGATCTTCCATGTCCAACAAGGAACTGATGGAATACTTCAAGATCAGTTCAAAGGGATTGGCTGATCTTCTCAAGCAACTCCTTCAAAAGAATTTGATCAATGAAGATGACCTCAAGAACAGAGGCATTAAATACACAGTAACCAAGAAGCCTCCGGAACCTGCCAAACCTGCTCAGGTTGCGCCCGCTCCCCGTGAAGACGACGAAGAATTTCTTGATACCGTCACATTAACCGAAATGCTTTCGTTCAAGGACCCCACAAGCACTCCAGCCGGGGCGTCTGCAGAGATTGATAACCTGGATGAGGAAGCTGAAGCGGATATGGATGATAAAAAGGTTAAGTTCACTATTTCCGGCCTATTCAAGAAAGGATAGGTGGAATATTAATAAAACTCATAAGCGCCGGATATTTCATTCCATCACAGATTCAACCTCCTTTCCTGTTCTGTAAGCCAGGGCCTGGGCTGTGGCCAACAATTCCCCTGAACTCAAATCAACGGTCTCGCAAAGGTACGAGGCTGTTCTTCTAGTAATGTACTGTTCCTTCGCGATGGCTTCCAAGGTGGCCCCTGCCGCAGGCCTCGCCACATATGTGACGCTCACGTTAAGGGCTACTGAAAGTACACCGTGAGAGTTGCACGCCAATTGAAACGCTTCATCAATCAGCGCGAAAAGCGCCCCCCCATGGGTTGACCCAAAGATATTTTTCAGCTCAGGACGGATCTTCATCCTTACCTTGGCAAAACCCTTGTCCACCTCAACAGCTTCCATGCCGATCATTTGTGCGAAAGGCTCTGATTTGGATTTATTAAGAAGATCCGTGTACAAT
>CAZFJT010000371.1:0-3139 GCA_964519135.1 uncultured Syntrophales bacterium
GAGTTACAATGGACTAAGCGGTCCGGGAGTATTTCTGTAAATCTTGTGCAGGGTTTAGGAAGTGCGGGATTCTGAGAGATCAGATCAATCGAATAATTCGCCCGAAGACTTAGAAGGTTGCGTATTTGCAGTCGAGAACCTAATCAAGACTCTCTCAGGTGTGCTTGATTACCATCAGCGGGCAAACGCTTTAGCCAGAAGGCTTAAGAGAATGGACACCTATGTAACCCTGTGTGTATTTAAGTTGATCAAGGAAAAGGCTAGCAAGGGACATAAGGACCATCTTCTACTTTACTATTCCCTACTGTCCGATCACTTTAAAAATGAGATGGGGGAGGATAACATATCAGAGTTGGTGAGCCTTGCCAGGGAAGAGGGTCTTATGGAGATCACTTCACTCTTTGAGGAAATTCCCCTACATGGGGAGGAAGATTTACCTCATCAACCCTTCTTAGACTCTGAATTAAAGGAAACCCCCTTGGGTGTGCGAAAGAGTTTGGCAAGGAAATTGGATCACGACATGATTCATAGGATTTCAAAGGATCAGGATCCAAGGGTTATTCAGCATCTTCTAAACAATCCAAGGTTAACCGAGCGACATGTTGTATTAATTGCGGCCACTAGGCCAATATCACCAAAGACTCTGAATTGCATTGCCGACCATCAGAGATGGATCACAAGACATACAGTAAAAAAGGCCATTATATTAAATCCATATACCCCCGTGTCTTTGGCTTTGAAATTATTAACCTTTATGCCAATCCAGGACTTACGCCAGGTCCTTGAATCCAGGGAGATAAGCAGAGTTGTAAAAATCTCCGCGGAAAAACTGGTGGAATTAAAGGGTGGCAATGGGCCTGAAGTCTGGGAGTTGGAAGATCCGGATGCGCCTGAAATTGATCAATAGCACAGGCGTTTATATACGAACAAACTGGGAACGATAGCCATGGATTTTGAGAAAGCAATCACTATCAGTATAGTCGGGATATTCTATGCGTGCCTATTAGTGGTGCTCTTTGCTCCGTCGCTATATACGGGCTGGTTCTATTATATAAGCCGCAAGCTATCCATGAAAAACAAGAAACAGAAACTGTTTCGAACCTTTACAGTCACTTTCCTACTTAATTTAATAGTTGTTTATGTACTTTTCTCAATAATGTTCAAGCATGTTCTCCCCTCCCAGATCAAGGCAAAGGATCAAATGGCCCACAAGACCATGAAAAGCGTCCAAGAATCTCAACAGAGGTTCTTTTCCGAACATGGGCGTTACTATATGGTTGGCCCTGTACGGGGACCATACAAAGACCCCCATGGTCTGAAAGTCGCGGAGAATGTCATTGTTCAGGCTGTGCCTAAGTTTACGCGGGATTCCAAGTCTAAACAGACCTTCAAGGCTTATGCCATACATGTGTGGGGGAATTCCGCATATGTCCGAGAGCCTGATGGAACCGTTAAAACGCTCAACAACAACTCATCAGAGGTTAAAGGCATAAGGTCAAAGTTGATTAGGAGCGCTAAATAATCATCCAATAGGTCATCTTTATGATATTCTTTCAGTAGGCTGCAATAAAAAGGACCTTAGGGAACGAGCTCGTTTAGTGGAGGCTGTTGGGACCCCTGACAATGGCCTCAATCATCCAGCCTTTGGAAGCATCCGGGAATCCTAAATAGCATATTTAGCGCAAGCGGTTTTTTTCCGGTTTACAACAACCGTGGGCGCCTGTATACGAATCAGATGATAAGAATATTATGATAATCAGAAAGCTTACCAGCGAGCGCACGGGGACCTAATGAAGCAAATACTCGAAAAGCGTCTAAAGGTTTACACCCATGAGACCAATAACTTCATATGGATGTCGTTCATATTTTTTACCATATTTTTTGTGACAGCCATATTTCGCAATTATGTTGACGCTAGTTTTCTCAAGAGGTACGGGCCGGAATACATCCCATGGATGCTGGTAATCAACGCAATCCTAACATTCTTTATACTGGGTATTGTGGACAGGCTCGCCAAGAAATACAGGGACCATTTCCTACTCTCCGGACTCTTACTCCTGTACGCGGCGACAACCACCATAAATTTCTTCATGGTAAAAGGCGACGTATCCATAGTTTATCCGATACTCTACCAATTGTTGTATTTATTGGATTCCATATTACTGGTCTATCTATGGAATATCGCAGGTGATCTTTTTGACGCGAGGCAGGGAAAACGCATCTTTCCATTGATTACAGCCGCGCAGGTTCTTGGAACGACAATCGGGAGTTATTTCACTAAGCCTCTAACAGTCCTGATAGGACCGGACCCCACACTCCTGGTTTTTGCCGCGGTTTGCTTCTTTGTGGCTGTGTTTCTCCTTAGAACCGGGACCAAGCTGCTTGGCAAGCATGTGGCAACAAAGTCACCAGGCCAAAAAAAGGAAACTGAAATCCGATTCAGGGATATTCCTGGTATAATAAAAGAATATCCAATGATAAGATACCTGATCGTCACAGGTCTTGTCCCAAACATACTGCTCCCAATATTCTTTTACCTTTTCAGTATAATAGCCAATAAAACATTCACCACAGAAGCCTCCTTGATTTCATTTCTTAGCGCATTCAGAGGTACCACGACTTTATTGACCTTTGTGTTGCTTTTCTTTGTCGGGAGAATTTACAACACAATGGGACTTACAAACGCCTCTCTTGTTCATCCGATCAACTTTACCATCATCTTTGCCGGGTTATCCAGTTTCTTTAACATCTATGTGGCCTCTTACGGTCAATTCTCCGTTATATTAATTCAAAGGGCCATTGCCGGACCTGTCAATAAAATTCTTTACAGCATCATCCCCAAACACCTGATTACCTGGAGCAGGAGTTTTATTAGAGGCACGGTTCTCAAGATCGGCATGCTTATAGGTTCAGTAACCATGATCGTCTTAAAGCCTGTTCTTGAACCAAGATACTTTTCTTACTTCGCTCTTGGCTTTGCAGTCTATTGGGTAATAGAGACACTGCTTTTCAGAAAACATTACAAGCGGATGCTAAAACAAGTGATCATTGACCGGCAAATCGATTTTGATCAAATCGAGTCTGTGAGGACATTTGACAGTGGTGGGTCTGCAATGGAGCATGGCCTGGTTTCAGTGGA
>CAZFJT010000371.1:3149-4112 GCA_964519135.1 uncultured Syntrophales bacterium
ATATGAGGCAAGAAGGGCGCCTGAGATTGATCCTGATGTCGCGTTGAAGCTCCTGGATGACCCGAATAAGTCCACCAGGTCGGAAGCGGCCAGTTCCTTTGTGGTATCCAATGATATAAGAGCTGTGCGCAAGCTGATCAAACTACTGGACGACTCTGATTATCATGTAAGGCAATCGGCAATAGAGGCCCTGATGAGTTACGGCGCCAAGATCCTGCCCTACCTGGAGGTGTCCTTGATGAGCTCAGGTCCAAGGGTACAATCAGGAATTCTGGAAGTAATACGCCTATCAGGACTAAAGGAATTCGAGCTCATGCGGTTCCTTGGTAAAGTACTTTCCGGCGCCTATGAAAACCTTATAGCATTAGACGCGCTGGATTCCATGGGCAAGGAAATAAAGGAAAGCGAAAGCGTGAAAATGCTCAGGACCAGGCTGGAGCAGTTCAATGAAGAGACACTTTCCTTAATTTTCTATGCGTTATGGGTTTTTCACAATGACATGAGACTGATGTACCAGGCCTTGAGATCTGAAACATCAGCGATAGCGGTTGAGATGGTTGAGAGTTCAGTGGAAAGAGAGCTGTCCACATATTTGATTCCATTGATCGATGACGCTCCCCTGAATGATAAAATTGAGAAGGGACGAGACCTTCTGCCCCTTGTAAAAGGCGCGAGTATAGATAGAATAATGACCATACTTGCCAATTCCGATGACACAGTCACAAGTATTCTGGCCCTTTACGCTATTGGGGAAACCATGCCGGCGCCTCACTTCATCCCTGTTGTGGAATCCAGACTGGACTCCGATATTCCCCAGATACGAGATATGGCCATTTTCGCATTGAAACGAATAAATAACGAGGAAACTGAAATGCCTGAGATCATGGAAAAAATTAAGAAACTCCGGAGTTTTTCAATATTTGAAGGAATGGGCATGAGGGAATTAAACGCGCTGGCCTCAGT
>CAZFJT010000372.1:0-4100 GCA_964519135.1 uncultured Syntrophales bacterium
CTGCTTGCCCTAATGTTTTTTAAGTCCAGGGAATTGGATAAGTCTTTGAAATATATCAATGAGGCCATAGAACTGGAAACCACGGACAGTGACCTTTACCATATAAGAGGTTCCATACTGGAAGAATTGCACAGGTACACCGAAGCTACCAGGGACTATCGTAAAGCTTTGGAGATAGAACCCAGGGATGTGCAGCTCCTGCTGAGTTTGGGTAACATACTTGAGAAGTCGGGCCGCAGAAGTGAAGGGCTCCAGGTAATGGAAGGGATATTGGCTGAGAAACCCGATGAGCCAAGCGCCCTTAATTTTGTGGGATATACTCTCGTGGTATCAGGGGGGGACCTGAATAGGGCTGAAAAACTTATAAGACGAGCCCTTGAGTTGAAGCCTGATGACGGGTACATAATTGATTCCCTTGGCTGGACTCTTTATAAAAAAGGTGCGCCAAAAGAGGCCCTTAAGCATCTGAAAAAAGCCGCTGAACTGGTTAAGACGGATCCTATTGTAGTGGAACACCTTGGTGACGCCCATATGAGTCTGGGAAACACCAAAGAGGCCATAGAGGCGTATAAGAAGTCTCTGAAGCTGAATCCCGACAATATTGTAGTGCAAGAGAAGCTGAAAAAGATCCAGGACAAAGCAAAGTCCGGCGCGTAGTGATCATTATAGATTTACACCAATGATTATGCGGTCACTCTCCACATTCTTTTTTATAATAGCGCTTTGTTTGATCTGGTCATTCATTGAGACTGTTTCAGCGGCTGGTCCAAGGTCCGAGGGGTCCGCCAAATGCGTCCTTTACAAAATACCCTCTGATCTCACGAAAAAAGGCTTCGTCTTTGCTGAAGAAAGAATCCCCGCGCACAGGGCTGATGTTAGGGACCGTATAGAGTTTCAGATAAATTTCCTGCTCCTGGACGCTCGGAGTGTTGTAACAGACTGGTTACAAAGATTGCCCAGGTACTCTTGGATATTCAGTGAGGTATTCAAAGGGGAAAAGACGCCGGAAGAGTTTATTTATCTGGCGCCTATAATCACCGGTCTGGATCCGCGCAGATCACCTCCTGATGATGGTGTTGGTATTTGGAATCTAAAAGGACTCTGCTCCAAGAAAAAGGACGGAGTTGAGCTTACCAAGAGCAAATGGCACGATGACAGGCAAGACCTGGAATTGTCCACACGGTGTTTTGCATCAAGGATAAAGGCCCTGAAGTCCACCCTTGGTTCATGGCAGCTCGCGGCTGCCGCGTATATATCATCTGAGTCTGACATAAAAGACCTTATGAAGAACTGGAAAGCGGAATCGATTTGGGATGTTCCCTTACCTGATGAAACAGAGGAATTACTGTGCAGGTGGATCGCGCTTGTTATAATATCCGGCAGGAGCGAGGAATTCGGTCTAAAGTACAAACCTTTTGAGCCTTTGAGTTATGATGAGGTGTCAGGTCTTAAACTCAAAAAGGACCTGCCTGTATCTGAGATCTCCCTGGCGCTGGGAGTATCGCCTTTGTACGTAATGGATCTGAATCCAAAGATAAAGGTTGCTGAGGGCAAATTACCCGCGAAAAACAAGCGAGGGATTATTGAACACAAACTCGCCACCCCCAAAGGTAGGGGGTGGAAGCTGGTAAAATACTTGAAGCGCAACGGTTATCTGGCAAAAAAGAAATAACCGCTCGCTGATTCATTTTTGCAGTGGAGTAGGCCAAGAAGCCACTCTGTATGTCCTGAACAGTAATACCCACCGATATGGTTATGGTCAGTTGGTTTCTTCAGGGAACTCCTCGGCCAGCATGGCCTTATATTCAACTTCCCATTTGTCGCCGAACATCTCTTTACACATTTTTTCCATGTCCTTTTTGTACCCGGCCGGATCATTGAGTTTCCATTCCAAGTCCTTTTGTTTCTGGGTTTCATAAGCCGCTTCTGACACGGGGTCGGTCCTGAGCATGTTGAAGCTCTTGTCAAGATCCTTTAGAATATCATCATCTCTATCAGGCATCTGGTTGTTCACCTCGGTATCCATTTTCTTAGTTTTTGAACTCAATAAGCGCCATAAAAAAATCCATTGTCTTAGGAGAACGGAGAAAATTCAAGCGGAAAATCCGCGCCATGGTTCTTATGAAGAGTCATCCGCTTGACTTGCATACTATTGAATGCCTAATCTGATGATAGTGTTTCTCAAAAACAAACAGGTAATGCAATTTCATTTCTTCTTTGAAACTATGGTTTCCTGGAAGACTTTTGGACTGTTTGAGAGCGGCGCTGATCTAGAGTTATTTGGATTGAACGCTGGGGAGCGGATTATAAATAGGAGTTTAGCATGACCGATCAGCCGGTGAAATTGTACGCATTGAGCACTTGCAGTCATTGTAAATGCACCAAAGAGCTGCTTAATGAATGCGGAGTTAAGTACGACTGCACTGAAGTGGACAAAGTCCCCAAGGAAGAATTGGATGATATGATAGCGGAAGTGAAGAAATTCAATGAGCGCTGTTCATTTCCCACAATTGTCATCGGGGATAGAGTCATAGTAGGGCACAAGGAGTCTGAGATCAGGGAGGCTTTGGGGTTATGACAGAAGAACAAAAGTTGTATGAAACCCTTGAGAAGATCCAGGCGCCAAAGGGCTATTATTTCAACAAGGATAAAGATCGTGTGATGGATCTGATGTCCGCCCTGATATTGAACAGGCAAAGGTACGGTTATATGGCGTGCCCGTGCAGGCTGGCGTCCGGGGACAGAGAAAAGGACAAGGACATAATATGTCCATGTGTCTATAGGGCGCCGGATGTCCGGGAATATGGAAGTTGTTATTGCAACCTCTATGTTTCAAAGGCTTGGAATGATGGTGATATTGAAAGGGAGTATGTTCCTGAGAGAAGGCCTCCTGAAAAGCTGCCATTTTAAATGAAAAACACGCCCGGACCTTGGATGGATCGGGCGTGGGAATATCAGACGGAAGTTATTGCAGACTTTATCCAGGGCCTCATGGTTCCTATGCTTTACAGCATTTATTGAAGCGCTCTTCCACCTTTTTCCAATCTATGATCTTCTTGAAATTATCCACGTACTCAGCCCTTCGATTCTGGTATTTAAGATAGTAAGCGTGCTCCCATACATCGCACACAACAAGGGGAACCACCCCCCAACTGGTAAGGTTCTGATGCTTCTCAGCCTGCATGATCACAAGTCTTTTGCTGAAAGGCTCCCAGCCTAAAATGCCCCAGCCTGAAGCCTCAACGGATTTGGAGGCTGCCGCGAACTGAGCCCAAAAAGAGTCAAAGGATCCAAAATCCCTGTTGATCATCTTTGTACACGCTTCAGTGGGTTTGCCTCCATCAGGTCCGATAGTGGAAAAATATACCCAGTGCAGGATCACCCCTGATCCATGGAATGCCAGATTACGGCTCAGGCTTTTTATGGATGAGTAGTCTCCGGATTTTCTGGCCTTATCCAGGGCTTCAATAGTTGAGTTCAAGCCTTTGATGTATCCTGCGAAGTGCTTGTTATAATGGATGTTTACCGTCTGCTTGTCGATTACGGGCTCAAGCGCGTCTTCCGGATAATCCAGAGGCGGCAATTTGTGTGTGTAAGCGCCTCCTGGATGTCCCTTCTTGTCTGACGCAAAGGAGTCTGACGCCAGTAATGGGGCCAAAAAACCCATTGACGCAGTTACTCCGGCAACTGCAAATAGATCACGCCTGGTGATATCTTGTTCCATTTAAATCCCCTTTCTAAGAAAATAGCGGCATTAAACCATGTTTGCGGATAAGGGCCTTGCCCAGGTAAGAAATGTGCAAGAAGCCTTCGAGAAAATAAGCTTTTCCTCATGTTTCAAACGTTATTCATTGGGTATGTGTATAGTCAATATGCAGTGGATGGGAATAAGGGCGTTTTACGCGGGATTCAACAGCATATGGCGTGCTTTGTGCCTGTTTGTTCTCTGATTTGGATCCTTCTTGATGTACGTACCTATAAAATTTTTTGACATAAAAGGTTTGTGAATCCTTGGAGCGTCGGCCCACTTGAGGGTTTTCCCGGAAAAATATCGTGTTAGATCAGTAAGTTGAAAAGCTATAGAGATTCTTCGTCCGCCT
>CAZFJT010000373.1:0-1102 GCA_964519135.1 uncultured Syntrophales bacterium
GATTTACACAGGGCGTATGTGTCGAATCCACGTCTATTGAGGAAGATGACAACCTGGGACCCGGAGGTGAGCGCGACGCGTATATCACCCATGAGCGCTTCAGTGAGCAATGTGTCCTTTGCCGGCGCGTGTTCGGAGTCTTTGAGGTCTATTATCTCAACTTTGGGCATAGACAAACCGTGACGCCTGGAAGGTAAATCCAGTCTTGTTATTTTTCCTTTTTGGGCGTTAACAAAGGACTCAAATGAAGGAGTCGCGCTTCCAAGTATCACGGAGCAGTTTTCCAGCTTGGCCCTGGCAATGGCCATATCCCGCGCGTTGTATGGACAACTGTCCTCTTGTTTGTAAGAAGGATCATGCTCTTCATCCACAACGATCAGTCCAATGTTTTCAAATGGAGCGAATAGGGCGGATCTCGCTCCGATTACAATGTCCACTGCGCCCAGCTTCATTCTTCTCCATTCGTCCAGTCTTTGGGCGCCTGTCAAGCCACTGTGAAAAAGCGACACACCACCGCCGAATCTCTTGAGGAATCTTTCTGCAAGCTGCGGGGTAAGCGCTATCTCAGGCACAAGCACTATCGACTTCTTTCCTTTTTCAATGGTTTTGTCTATGGCTCTGAGGTAAACCTCGGTCTTACCGGAGCCTGTAACGCCAAAGAGAAGAAAAGGGCTGTACGAATCCTGATTCAGGCGCTCTTGGATTTCACAAAAAGCATTCTTCTGATCAGTTGTCAGCTCTGGCGGCGCTTCTCTGTCTTGTTTTCTAAAAGCCGATGTGTTCAACAGTTCAGGAAGCTTCTTTTTCCAAAGGCTTGTCCTGGGCTTTGCTATCCTTTCTTCCTTAACTATCCACTCCTTTGACAAGGCCTTTTCCACATTATGCGCGCCAATGGACTTTACTAATTCCGATAAAGCCATTGCTGAAGATTTCAAAAGCTTTGGAGGCAGGTTAAGGTCATCGTCTTTACCGGATCCCCCAAACCATCGACGGCCCTCTGGGGTGAGAATCGCCCATGTCTTGGATTTACGATCCGATCCAGGGGGTAGGGCGGTCTTTAAAAGCAGACCTTTGGGTAGCATATAGTATCCGGACATCCAGC
>CAZFJT010000373.1:1112-4090 GCA_964519135.1 uncultured Syntrophales bacterium
GTATATCAATTACTTGTTTCAACTTGCCATCTATCGACGCTTTATCTGGAAATCCCACTATAAAGCATGCGCGTATCTTGTTCCTGAACGGAGCGAGAACCCTCTTTCCGGTAACCGCTGAATGGGCAAGTTCAGGAGGGACTTTGTACGTGAAGGGACCATCCAAAGGCAGGGGCGCGCAAACATCTATTAGGAATGAATTGTCACTCATCTTTTGTCATTAAATGACTGTTTAATGATATCTTGCAACCATCAAAAACAATCTTTCCTTAACCAAGAATTCTCCAAAGTCAAACCAACATGGTTTTAAAATGGACCAAACTCAGGAACGTGAGACAGTTATCGTACGGAGCGTTAAATGACAAGGCGCTTGTGTCCCAAACCAAAAGCGTTGACGTATGCGCGCGACATAGGTACAAATGATCATAGTAAGATAAATTTTTTATTATTTGGTGATAGTAACTTGGGCGTTCCAGGTTTTTCCAAGACGCGGGTAGGCTCTTAATAAATGGAAAAGGGTTTTTTTATTTATCCGTACCCTGGGAAGTGTAAAATAGCTTAATTAGTGGTTAGCTGTACATTATGAAACTCTCCAGATCAGCTTTGACGATAATAGTTTGTTTCCTGGTTTGTGCGCCGTTTTTGGCCGTCCATTTTCCGCCTATCACTGATTTGCCTCAACAAAGCGCTCAGATAAGACTGTTCATTGAGACAATTGAGTCTCCTGAAACCAGTCCATACAAGATTCAATGGTTCACCCCTTACAGCCTCTCCTATCTCATTCTTGGGGGAAGCTGGGCTTTGTTGGGCCCTGAATATGCCGGCAGGCTGGCGATGCTGATAATAACCTTGCTTTGGGTAATATCTATCAGCCTTGCGGCAAAGTCATGGAACAGGGATCCAGTGAGCGCAGTCATTGGTACCATATTCTTTTTGAACCACATAATATACTGGGGTTTCTACAGTATTGCCATAGGATTCCCGATATTTCTTGTATGGGCCAATTTAATCAGGGCCACATCAAGAACCGAGCCAAACCTTAAACAGGCCTTGCAGTATATCGGCTGTGTAATTTTGCTATATATGGGACATATGCTATGGCTGGCCGCGGGGCTGTTATGGTTCGGATTAAGAAGTGTGGTGTTCAGGGAACCTGTGGCCTTGACACTCAAGCGATCCTTGCTCGTTGCTCCATTGGTTCTAATAAGTATTCTATGGTACCAAACATTCTCCCTTTCATCCATGGCCACACCGACAGTTTGGGCGACGCCTGTTCTTGACAGGCTCACTCTGGATGGACTTACTTTGGCTACTCTTGGAGGTATTCGCAGCCCTGTTGAACAAGTGATGGTAATCTTTGCCCTGGTGTGGGTGGCGATAGGGTTCATTCGGTCAAGGAAAGATCTTGATGAAAGGGTGGACAAAGAGGCTTTGTGCGCGGCCGCAATGTTCTTGGCCGCATTATTGATTCTTCCGGACAAATTCATGAACACGATTCAGTTCTGGCAAAGATGGGGGCCTGCTTTCATTATCATGCTCGTACTGTCCGCGCCGTCCCCGATCACCAGGCCCACATTGCGACAGGCAATAGCTTTAATCGCGGCTTCCGTGTTTTTCCTTCAAGTAGCGTCAGTATGGCTGCAATTTGAAACCAGGGAACTTTCCGGCCTCAAGAAAACTCTTAATGAGCTTCCTAAAAATCAGAGGGTAATGGGATTAAATATGTTGGGACAGAGCCGTTTGATTCACGGACGGCCTTTTATCCAAATATTTGCTTACGCGCAGACGCTCAAGTCAGGCCGATTGAATTTCTCCTTTGCTGAATTCTCCCCTTGTCTGGTAGTATATAAAGGCCCATATATAAAACCCTGGACCCATGGATTGGAGTGGTTTCCCTTGAGACTCACAAGGGAGGATTTATATCACTTCGATTATGTTATTGTGAGTGGAGGCTCTAAAGTCCACAGGATGATGGAAAGATTACCAGAGCTGGCGCCTGTTACCAATGAGGGATTTTGGAGATTGTACAAGTCGGTGGCCGGTAGTGACGCCGCCAATTCTGAACCGGCGGTGGCGCGCTAGAGAAATGAAAAACAGATTTATGTCTTTGACGCCTATTGTTCTCACTTGACAAAATGTAAACTGTTGCGCTGATGGAAGAGTTTTTTAGAGATTATTGGAAACGACTGGGTGTTATATAGGTCCGGATCAGTTGATTTAGCGAGTCCCCAGACTTGAAGAGAGAGCCTATCGTAGTATCCTGCGTAAATGATCACTATGGCTCAATACGATTTTCAATGGACACATTCAGGATAATCAGCTTTTAAACTCAACCGGCATATTGATTGAATGATAAATTCCGGGACTTTAACTGATATTTGATTTACACTATTGTTTTTAGGATTTTGTTATGGGAACTGACAATACTACCAACTTTCAACCGGACATAGAGGTTTCCGCTGTAATGCCATGCCTTAATGAAGAGGAAACCATAGGTGTTTGCGTAGAAAAGGCCATAAATTGTTTTGCCGCGCTGGGTATAAGAGGCGAGGTGGTCGTTGGTGACAACGGATCAAATGATAGATCTGTGGAAATTGCCAGGTCACTGGGGGCGAAAGTGGTCCATGAAAGATGCAGAGGCTATGGAGCTGCGTTAAAAGCCGCTATAAGATCCTCCCGTGGCAAGTATTGCATAATGGCCGATTGTGATGATTCCTATGACTGGAGCTCAATGGAGCCATTCATTAAAAAACTCAGACAAGGTTATGATCTGGTAATGGGAACCAGATTAAAAGGCACCATACTTCCAGGCGCGATGCCCCCTTTGCACAAATTTTTTGGAAATCCTTTTCTGTCCGGAATAATGAACCTGTTTTTCAGAACCGGAGTATCGGACGCGTACTGTGGTATGCGAGGTTTTAGCAGGGATCTCTTTGATAAATTAAACATGCAATCCGATGGAATGGAGTTTGCCATAG
>CAZFJT010000374.1:0-4074 GCA_964519135.1 uncultured Syntrophales bacterium
GAGGGAACATTTGCGCCGTCAGCCTTCAAACCTACGGCAAAGTCCAGTGATGCGTCTTGTGTAAAACCTCCGGAAGCGGACCAATCAGAAGACGACATAGCTTCAATATCCGCCTTTGTCCATTGATTCTCAGCAAGAGACATTGCGTGATAAAGAGCGTTGAATTCGTTATTACTGGTTCCTGTTTGCCATTGGCCTGAAGCGTTCTGGTACTTCCACAGATCAGAGAGATTCGAAACTATCTCCCTCCACCCGGAGTTAACAAAGACCTTCCAGGTATCTTCCCCACCAATCTTTACAGCGTGATATATTGAGGAAACTCCAGGCGAACTCTCAGTTATTGCAACAGATTCGATCTCACTCAATGGAGTGGTTGGGCCGGTTTGTGAGGACAGCAGTATTTTATCAGTGGTTTTTGCAACGAATAGATCCGAGGACACGATCCCTGAGCCCACTTCCATTTCAGTTACAGAGTAAACCCCCGACATTTGGGCGCCACTCAAGTCCCTGACATTATAGGACGCACCTGAGCCAACATATGTAATACCGCTTCCAGCCGTCGCGGCCAGGTTTGACCCTGAAGCCGCAATGTCCATTATGACAAGATAACTTTTGGCCGGGTCCACAGTGTATTCCAACCAATCACTATTGATTTGGGCGCCACTTGCCCCTGAAAAGCCGCCTGAGCCTGAGAAAAGAAGCTCTGCGGGTATTTCAGTCCCATTGGAGGTCGCGCCGGACCTTTCCACAATTGCAGCGTGTTCCACATTAATCGCGCCGGAATCAGGCGCTTGAAAATTCAACCTCACCCACGAACCTGAATGAGAAATCCCTCCAGAATCAAAAACAACCCTGTGGGTCTCACCATCAATCACCGAAGACGAGTCCGAATCCAGAGTAACAGACCAATTAACTCCAGATTGACCAGGAGACTCAATGATCGTCAAGCCACTTTCGGCCGCGCTATACTCCAAACCGTGAATTACATTGACCATACTATCGTCAAGGCCCTGGTCCAACTCAACGGCCCCAGAGGCGTTTCCGTCCCCAGAGACAGTCATGATGGTTCTGACGCCTGATTCTCCTGATACCCTGACTCCGGGCGTCACATTGGGACAATCATTGCCCGACCCCAGTGACAACAGCTTGGAAACGGTTTCAGAGCCCGCAAATGACTCAGGGACGTAAGATGCTGATATGATGACCTTTGTTGAGCTTATTTCATCAAGATCCGGTAGTGTGTGAACACCGTCATAATTAACGGTCCCGCGAATTTCCACAGTATCGCCTTTGCGGGCTGTGCTTTGATTGAGCAGGATGCCCACATAACCTGAACCTTCGTTGATCGCGTCTTCTTTACTTAAGTAAACCTCTCGCGCTTCAAAGCGGCCATAGGCCCCGCTATCTGCTTTCCAGCGCCATATGGAATCCTTTAAGTCCGGTATATCAATGTGGTCAGCGGATGAAATATCCAGATCCAATTGCAGTCCGCTGGCTGCCTGGACCTTTGTATAGCAATCCTCCCCGGAGTCGAACACTGCTATACTCCTATAAAGATCAACACCATCCTGGTCCTCAAAGTCATCTATGGCAATGTCATCAAACCGCTTATCCTGGGAGTAAAGATCCCAAGAGATCATTGAGAGACTATTCTCCACATGTTTCAGATCATTGTTCAGCCTTTCCATCCATTGGTCGTCAATATACGCGTCCAACGCAATATCCGAACCTGACCACATCAATACAGCGCCTGAAGAAGCGGGGCCTGAAACAACTCCCACATTGTTGTCTGAATATGTTACCAGACCGGAGAGTCCGGATATTGCATCGAAGATTTCAGAGCCTGCAATTGAAGGAATGTATCTACTACCATCAAAGACCCATGTCTCGCCTTGTTGGATAGAACCGCTCAGGGCCTTTCCCTTTAAATGTGTGGCGTCGCCTGCTATTTTTGTCATATTCTACGCGGCTTTCATTTTTGAGATAAATGAATCCATGGCCTTTATTACAGTGTCCGTGTCAATACCCGTCATGCAAGGATGGTCCGGGATCGGGCAAGCTATCTGGTCCATGGCCCATGGATCGTTGTTTACGCATGGTCTTTGCAAAAGGACCTTTTCCATCTTCTCTCCACCGGATACCCCGGACTTGATCACTCTGTCCACCAGCGTCCCAGGGCACTGACCTTGGATATTGATAACATTGTCGAAAAAATACCCGAAATTCTCGGGTCTTGACCTGCCCCAAAGAACAACTGTGGGTACATGAAAAGCGGCCGCCACATGATGGGCCATTGTGTCAATACTCACCACCAGCGCGGCCTTTGAAATACAATAGATTGCGTGTCGCAAATCACTCCCACATAAGTCAGCGTCTATGCCATCTATGAGGGGCTCCTCATCAGAGCCTCTTATTTGCAAGCAGGGATAACCTTTCCTGTGCGCCCATTGAACGAGTTGGGACCATCTTTCATGAACCCAATTCTTGTTACCGCTGGGGCCATAGAAGTCAAAGGTCCTTGCGCTGGACCAAGGCGCGAATACTATGTACGGCTTTGAATCCAACCCATCGGGCAATTGAAAATCAGAATCCCTGGCGCCATGGAAGAATCTTGGACGAACACTGTCAGGGTCAGGCAGATCAAGCATACGGCAGTAGGCTGTGGCCAGATGCCCCTGCCAATTATTGGCCGAAGCCCACTGATAAACTGACCTCTCCAACCTGATAGTCCTTTGGGCGTCTAATGGATTATCGGCTACCTCATCTATGTCAGGATTGCCTTTCAGTATATCTTTGGCCCATGGAGCATAAACGGCTATATTTTTGCCCTGGTTGTTTTGTCGCAATTTGTGGAGCATTGGAGTAGCCATTAGACCATCTCCAATTCCATGGGATAGGTTAAGATGTATCCCTGGTTTCATTGTCCTGCGCTGGGCCATGAAATTGCGGTGATCATTCAGGTACACATCCGGGCTATGTCCTCTGGCGCCGCCATTCACACCCCTCAAATGCCATGCAACCGCCTTTGGATGAACAAGAAGCCTGTGGCCCTCAACATGCAATCTCCACGAAACCTGGGTTTCATCCCTGTGTTGCCTGAATAGGCCAGTCTCAAATCCCCCAATACCCATAAGAATATTTCTCTTGAACAAAATATTTGCTGTGAGATGCTCGGCTTCAATGGGATCTTTTGTTTCATGCTTAAACCACTGAATATTGCAATGGTCTGAAAGGTTATCTATTTTCGCGTGGCCCAATCGTGGATCATCCTTTGAAAGGGTTTCCATCTCCTGGCCTGGGTGCAGGAAAAGACCTGAGCAAGCGCCAAGATCTTCATTGGAAAATAAATCGACTAGCTTTGCCAGATAATCGGGCTCAAGCCATGAATCGTCATCCACTCTGAAGAAAAGCTCGTTCTCAGGCCAGGAAGCCATGAGGCCAGCCTGGTAAGCTGCGCCAATGCGGCTGACCCTGGGACCATGGACAATTTTCAATTTGTGGCCAGTCCTGGTGATCTCTGAAAAAAGCCTTGGATAAACACTCAAATTGTTCCAATCCATCGGCTCATCGGAATCATCCACCACCACCAGGTCCCATTCAGTGTAATCCTGTCTGATCAAGCTCCATAACATCTGATGGAGCATGTCGGCTCGGTTCTTTGTACTTACGCAGACCGAAATCCTCATGAAATGACCTTTCTGTTGTAATTTTAGCTATATGGCCTAGTCTTCTTTTTAGTGGCTTGAGGCCCATTGATAGTAGGCGCTGAGTTTGCTTCAGAAACGTACTGTTCCTAATAAGCCTAATTTTTCATTGCATAAACCAGTTGGCGGGAGGTCCAATTCGCTGCGTTTAATTCGCGCGGCTCAAAAACTTCGCTCATCGGACTCCCGCCTCCCGGACCTGCTCACTCAATTGCTACTGTACTTAGCTGTCCGCAACTTGCTATAAGAATTGAGCCCCTGCTTTCGGCGTCTGAAGGCATTTTTGTCTATGGCTAAAATGGATATATTGCTGTGGTAAGCATTGGGATTAGGCCGCTATGGCAGTATCATTGCCCAAGCGTAGAAAGGT
>CAZFJT010000375.1:0-2955 GCA_964519135.1 uncultured Syntrophales bacterium
CAAATAGCGAGTGATCGTGGATCAATCGGAGTGGTTCCAACCATGGGATACCTCCACAAAGGCCACCTGAGCCTTATAGAACCCGCCAAAGAAGAAAATGATTATTGCGTAACCACCATATTCGTTAATCCAACTCAGTTTGGGCCCAATGAAGACCTTGACAAGTACCCGAGACATCCTGAAGCCGACAAGGCAAACTGCGAAAACGCGGGTGTGGATATTCTGTTCATGCCTGAGCCTGATGATATCTATGGGCCCGGATTTCAAACATACGTGACAGTTGAGAGCATATCCCTTCCCTTGTGCGGCGCGAATCGTCCCACCCACTTTAGGGGAGTTGCCACTGTGGTTCTGAAACTCTTCAACATTACTTACGCAACACGGGCCTATTTTGGATTGAAAGATTATCAGCAGGTTCAAGTGATTAGAACCATGGCCAGGGATTTGAATCTGGACACCAAAGTTATAGGCCGCCCTATAGTAAGGGAAAAGGACGGGCTGGCAATGAGCTCAAGGAACGCGTACCTCAACCCAAGCCAAAGGGCTCAGGCCCTATGTGTCCATGAAGCGCTCGGAGCTGCTGAAGAGTTGTTTTCAAAAGGTGAGAAAAGACCTGAAGAATACATCAGGATCATGGAGGAGAGGATCTCCAGAGAGCCTGAGGCAAAAGTTGATTACATCAGCCTGGTTGACCCTGAGAGTCTGGAGAATCTCTCCACAGTGGACGGCAAAGGAGGTCTGGCGGCTATCGCGGCCTTTATCGGGTCCACGAGACTTATAGATAACAAACTTATAGGGGGCGCAAAATGCATCGCACGATGATGAAGAGTAAGCTACACAGGGCAAAAGTAACAGAGGCCTCCTTGGAGTACGAAGGCAGCTTGACCATTGACAAGAAACTCCTTGAAGCGGCTGACCTTCTGCCCTACGAAAAAGTGGATGTGTATAATATTGATAATGGAGAGAGGTTCAGCACCTATGTTATTGAAGGCGCGGCCGACTCAGGGGTAATATGCCTGAACGGCGCGGCCGCCAGAAAAGGCGCGGTCGGTGACCTGGTAATAATCGTTTCATTTGTTCAGATAGAAGACTCTCTGTGCAGGGGTCATCAGGGAATAAACGTATTTGTTGATGATACAAATAAAATCAGCCGCATCTCATGATCCGATTCTGTACCGGCCCCAATGGAAAGCTACTGATCGAATCGAACGGTCACAGGCCGCGGACCCGCGTTCGCTTTGGATGAATATACCCTGAACGCGGCGCCTTTAGAGACCCATATGCGCCCCAGGCTCTTTCCTTTGTGTGTAATGTCCATTGGGATAGGTTTATCAGGCAGGTTCGAGCCCTTTAGACCCGAGCTTTCATCTTTTGCCCATCTTACGGTATTACCGGCCATTGTCATTAACAGTCCCGCTGATCCGTGAAGATTCGTTTTTATGTCTGAGATTCTTGCCACCTGATCCCCAGGGATCTCCACAGTATCCCCTGGGCTCGCCACAAAACCGGCCACACCAGGACCGCTAAAGACGAGATAGTCCAGCTTGGGAGGCTCAACAACCAGATACGCGGCTGCTAGTACTTTTCTGGAAAGCTTAGCTTGAATCGCATATACTAGAGAATTTCCCCTTGGAGTGGCGTATTTCTTTTGCAAGTCCTTTGCCGTATCAATTTGATGCCCCCTATCCTCAAGGGGATATGGGGATTCAGTCGCCTGATAGCCCCTAAGATCAAGTCTTAAGCTCTTTTCCCCTTCCTGGGGCAAATTGCAGCGCACATCAACAAGAACCAGCTTGTCCCCTTCCACAATTCCGAGCTCCTGACCAGGCTCAAGCGCGTATGTCCTTTTGTTGACTCTGATACGAAAATAACGGACTTTTGGCTCAAAGTGTACACCAGAATCCACTGTGGATTTTATATTGGAAGATATCTTTACAGGTATTTTTGCGATCAAGAACCTGTCCTTACGCACTTCAACTTCAGTGTCCTCAGTGATTACGATCTCCTTGTTGATATCATTGAATCTGCCGCCCGCGCCCCTCACCCTGGCTATCAGTCCCCTGGAATAATTTGATTCAATATGGACTATCTGGATTCGGTCACCTTTGACTACTGTAAGGTTGTCTGAAGCCTTGACAACAATGGGAGTTCGACCATTTATTGAGACAATCATATATTTCAAATAGGGGTTATCAAGATATATTCTCGGATTGTCGGGCACGATCCCCATTTCTTCCATGAACGCGTTGATTATCATCGTCTGATGTCTAACGCGCACATTAAAATCAGCAATTTCCTTGGATGTCTCAATTCCGAAGGCAGGGATTCCAACCTTGGTCAAAGCGTAATATGTGGCTGAATGCCTCTGTTCCTTGTGCAGACTGTTCTTCTGTTGAGTTTTGTGATTATTGAACCGAAACATCCTTGAGGTCTCCCTGATCTGGGGATTCACCTTTGATATGATCCTTTGGGCCATCTTTGCCAGCTCGATTCTTGAACCATCCTCAAGGGTGTGGACCATCGCGTCTGCTATTATTGACTGGCCATATCTCATGGGATTCCTCAGTGGACCTTCCCATTTGGGCGCATAGAATCCGGAACCGTCATGGAGATTCAAAAACAGATCGCATTGTTTCATCAGCTCCTTGATAACTGTAACCACTTGTGTATCACGATCCGAATCTTTGGATCTATTTGCGAACTTACGGTTCATATCTCCGCGAACGCCCCTCTTGTTCTTGACAATAGAAACCAGATTCGCCCTGGGAACAACTATCAGATTTCCCCTTCTCAATGATATGTCAGCGTAAAGATCCGCAGCTAGGTATCCTCCGGGCTCATCGCCCTGAATGCCTCCTACTATCAAAATCGTCGGGCCAGGCTGCGCTCCCTGGTTCTTGTACACATCCAGTTCCACATCCGAACATTTGTAATTTAGGTTATGAATTGTTTTTG
>CAZFJT010000375.1:2965-4070 GCA_964519135.1 uncultured Syntrophales bacterium
CAAAGGCTAGAAGCAAAGTGAAAAGGCAAATGGAAAACACTCTACAAGAATAAACTGGATTTCCCCGGGCAAAGCAAGAAAACCCTTTAATCATATGACCAAAGCTATTGTGGGTTATTTTCTTTAACAATCCTCCGAACATATTACAACCATCTCAATATTAGCCCAGGCCTCCCATTACAAGGCCCTCCTTCGATGCGAAGCGCCCAAAACCTCCCTTGCCGCTGAAGAGGTTCTGCTGACATTATTTATGTCCCGTCTGTCAAATTCCCGCTGGAAAACTATTCCGCCATCCGCTGAATAGAGAAGAACCACAACCCTTCTCAAAGACGCGTCCCTTTTGTGTTTGTTCAAGGGAACATCATCCAAGTGAACTTCAGAGTTCTTCTTGAATTCAACAAAGTGACCGGCCTTGTAATCCAATGGAAAGTCTCCATCACCGAGCTTGGCCTTCTGAGGATACACCTTCCACTTATAACCACCCTTTGGATCCGGAGTTTCCACATATACGAACAAGTATCCCTCAAAAAAGATATCAGGTCTATCCTTCTCCAGCCTGAAGCTCAATTTTGCCTGATCCGCTGATTCGCGTATTGCTGTGAGGTCCCTTGCCTTAAAGTTCAGGAGGGGCTTGCTCGGCGCTGCGCTGGCTGAGGCGCCTTGACTTGAAGACCCTGTTGGATCGTTTTCACTGTTATTGGCTACCCTTTCAGATGGCTGCGCTTCACTTGAAGGAGGTTCAGGCTCCACTGTCGGACCTGATTGGTCAGCGTATTTGGACCCATTAGGTTCATCGTTTCCACGTTGGCCCGCGCCCGGGCTTTCCGCCGGCCCTGTGAACTCCGCGGTCCCTCGCGAGGCCAACGCCTTGGCGCTTTCAAGGGAATCGGCCATTTCCGCCAATTGCCGCTCCTTTGCGCTGATCTCAATCTCTCTGCTCTTCAAGGCCTCTTGTAAAGATTCAACCTTGGCCCTTAATTCCAGATCCGGAACACCGGACTGGGCTATGTTTCCTGTGTCCAAGAAAAAACCCAGCCCAACTCCAAGGGCCACAGCAAGGGCTAAAAACCCCACAATACCGGCTATGGCGGCTCTGATCCTCATG
>CAZFJT010000376.1:0-1801 GCA_964519135.1 uncultured Syntrophales bacterium
TCCCAATGGATTGCAAACCCGTGAGATGTTGAGCTGGATATATTACGGAGGAGGCCTGGAGCTCTGGAACGAGCTTTACAAAGGCCATGATCTGGTGGTGCTTCCACCTTATGGAATACTCGGACCTGAGAATTTTTGCTGGTCACACAAACCTATCAATAGCCTGGATGATTTCAAGGGTCTCAAATTCAGGACCGTTGGAATATGGGGCAAATGCCTGGAGAGGCTCGGCGCAAGGGTTGTAAGCCTTGCGGGCGGTGAAGTGTACCCGTCCTTGGAAAGAGGTGTTATTGACGCGGCTGAATTCGCGACACCTGCAATAGATAAAAAGCTCGGATTTCAGGAGATATGTAAATATCTTAAAGTTGGTGGCATACATGAGCCATGCGCCCCCCTGGAGACCTTGGTAAACAAGGCCACATGGGAGAAGCTCCCTGATAGATTGAAGGAAAAAGTCAAGGTTGCTTTGAAGATATCTTCCTTTAACGCAATGAATAAGGCCATGAAGGAAGACGCGGAAGCAATGAATTTCTTCCTTAACCACAAAGACCTTCACGTATCCAAGCTGTCGGATGAAATGATCAAGGGAATCATAAAAATAGGCGATGAGGAATTGGACAAGTACGCGGAAAAGGACGAGTTCTTTGCCAAGGTTCTCAAGTCGCAAAGGGATTATCGAAAACTCGTGGAGCCATACGCGGACTTGACGCGATTGCCATATCCGTACGCCAACCCTGAAAAGTGATCACCGGTTCGAATGAAAGCCCCACTGGAATCCCTTTGGGGCCTATTAACACAAAATACGGAAAGCGGCCCATTGAACGTAATTGATAACATCAACAAATATATCGGATGGCTAATGGCCATGCTGGTCCCATTGCTGGTATTGGAGCTGGTTTATGACACTATCGCGAGATATGTGTTCAACTCACCTTCAGAGTGGTCATATGACATAACATACATGCTTTACGGCGCAATTTTTATGCTCGGCGCCGCGCATACATTGAATGTGGACAAGCACGTGCGAATAGAGACCATTTATGGGAATGTTTCCACCAGAAAGAAAGCAATATTGGACGCGGCAGGATACATGATCTTTTTCTTTCCGGCCGTATCCGCCCTGGTCTACTATGGGTCAATCTTTGCTCTCAAGTCATGGAGAATGGGAGAAGTAGGAGGTGAGAGCATGTGGCAACCGCCCATATATCCTTTCAAGGCCATACTTCCCCTTGCGGCCTTTTTCTTGCTATTACAAGGCCTTGTGCAGTTTGCCCGATGCGTTCAAAATATAAAGGGACAGGTAAATGTTGATCCAGAGCCCTGAGATACTTGTTACATTGCTGTTCCTATTATTGCTGGTCGGCCTTGGAACAGGCTTTCCTGTTGCCTTCGTCATGCTGGGATCTTCTTTGATCGTGGGAATAATCGGCGTAGGGGACCATTTTTTCCATATGATGGTCCTCAGGGTATTTGAGACCATGCACAACTATGTGCTCGCATCCATAATTCTCTTTGTTTTCATGGGCGTTATGCTTGAAAAATCAGGGGTCGCGGAGAGGCTGTTTTCCGCAATCCACATCGCCTTGGGGGGGCTAAAGGGTGGCCTGGCCTTGGCGGTCATTGTGGTTTGCGTAATCATGGCTGCAGCCACTGGTATAATGGGAGCGCCGGTAATCATTATGGGACTGTTCGCGCTTCCCCACATGCTCGGTAAAAATTATGACAAGGCCCTGAGCTGTGGGTCGATCTGCGCGGGCGGGACCCTGGGCATTCTGATACCCCCTAGTATTATGCTCATTGT
>CAZFJT010000376.1:1811-4062 GCA_964519135.1 uncultured Syntrophales bacterium
GTCTATGGCCCAATGGCCGGGGTTTCAGTGGGAAAACTCTTTATGGCCGCAATCGTGCCGGGCCTGCTGTTGGCCACTTTGTACGCGGGTTATATCTTAATCAGGTGCCACATAAATCCTGAGATGGGCCCTCCGCTTCCATTGGAACAGAGAAACATCCCAGTGTGGGCGAAAATCAAGATCATGCTCACATCAATTTTGCCCACGCTCTTTTTGATACTTGCCGTCCTTGGAACCATTTTCTTTGGAATAGCAGCGCCTACGGAAGCAGCGGCCACTGGCGCGTTGGCGAGCGTAATACTTGCCATTGCCTACAAAAAGCTCACATTGAAGATCCTTTTGAACTCCTTCTATCAGACTATGGTGGTATCCAGCATGATACTTATCATTGTTGCGGCCGCGTTCGTGTTCACAGGTACCTTTATGATGGTGGGAGGCGGCCACTTGGTCAAGGACATCCTATTGGGCTCTTCATTAGGCCCTTGGAGTATCCTGGTGATTATGATGGCCTCATTTTTCGCGTTCGGCCTATTCATGGAATGGATCGGCATAGTGCCCATACTGGTCCCCATATTTACCCCAGTGCTCCAGGAGCTGGGCTTTGATCCCCTATGGGCTGCAATGCTATTTTGCGTAACAATGCAGACTTCTTTCTTAACTCCTCCAATGGCGCCCGCGTTGTTCTATCTCAAGGGAGTGGCCCCTCCTGAGGTGGAATTCGGAAAGCATATTGTGATGGGAACTATACCATTCGTTATCATACAAATAATCGGAATCACTTTGCTAACAATGTTCCCCCAATTGACGTTATGGCTCCCTGGAATAATGTTCAGATAAAGTTTTTTTCCTTTATTCCGCCCTTCAGGTGGGTGGGGCCTCTTTTAGCCACTAGGAATCCATTTTTACGAGTACACATAAAAACCGATAACCGGGAAGCCCCTTTTCAGGAGTCCCGGCGATCGGTCCATAGGACATTCAACACCAAAATGGATTCAATGGGACGCGGTTCCTGGGACGGTCTCAACGCCCGGGCCAAAGGTGCGCTTCTCACATCATGAAACGCAACGCGATGAAAAATCATTCTCAAGGATATGGCGCATTATATGGTGCGCAATTCACTGATACGGTTTACCTGGGGTCCAATTATATTATAACACCCTCATATCATGTCATGACTATTTATAAGCCTTCTGAGTTCTAACCCTAATTCACACATGCGGGCTTGAGTATAAAAACCTTGTCAGAAGACCATACCTGAACTGATCATTATCCCGTCCAGACTGGTTTCATCCATATTTATCGGCTCACGGCGCTTTAGAGTTACCCATCTCCACCCTGTTTCCAGGTATCCAAACCTGCCCGCGCCCATTGGTATGGAAATCCTTCCCATGGCTGAACCGTCCCAACCCAAGTAGCCTTCGAGAAATTGCATTGACCAACGGCAATGCACTGACGCCATTGAGCCTCCTACCAGGGCAACCACTCTTTCCAGACTGATTCCCGCGCTGGCCAGGCCAAAGCCTCTGGAGCGAGTCCTATGGTTGTTTAATGTGGGAGAGATCAGTCTGAGCTTGTCATCGTACAGATGGTAACCCATGAACAAACTTGATACGGCGTGTTTTGAGCTGAACCAGTCATATACCAATTCGAACCTGTGGATGAGCCTGTCCCACCTTGTGGTTACTTCAACGCCAGGCGAATATAACTGATTTCCAAAGTAGAAACCCTCTGTTGGCTCAAGAATCTGGGTAGCTCCGTACTGAATCAACATAAATGAGTATCTCATCGCCCATTTGTATTTTAGCTGGTAGCGCCCTTCCCACTCTGCAAGCCATTTATTCTTGTCCAGCTTGAGATCATCGTGCAAATCAAGTTCAGTTCCAGCCCCTCCAATGGTGTTTGTCCCCCACAGGATGGTGCTTGAATTGAGGGTTGCGTGCCAGAGTCTGCCGCTCAACTCGAACTGCCTTGGCTTTATCCTTGGCAGGAATGCGTTACATGGCAGCTTTTTTAGAGAAAGTCCAGGCAATCCAAATAAGCGTGGCAAAGAAGACAAGCTACTCGCGGGATTAAAGGGAAAGCAAGGCCTGGGCGCCACTCTGGGTCGCATGCGCCCGGGATATTGCGGGTACCTTTTAGTCCTTGGATAGGAAGTCCCGGAACTATAGGAACCGCCTGAGTCACTGGATGGGGTTCTGTTTATAGTGGGTCTTGAAATGTTTAACGGCGCGGATTGCGAATCGTCTTCAAT
>CAZFJT010000377.1:0-1155 GCA_964519135.1 uncultured Syntrophales bacterium
AGTCAAGACAGTTGAGGAAGTCAAAAGACTCACCAAAGCTGTGAACAGGGAAAATCTCTTGGTTAAGGTTCCGGCCACACCACAGGGCATATCTGCAATAAAGGAGCTAATTTCCCAGGGATACAATATCAACGTTACCCTTATCTTCTCATTGGAACAGTATAAAAATACTGCAATTGCCTATATAGAAGGGCTTGAAGAATACGCCCGTTCAGGAGGGGATCCTTCAAAGGTGGCCAGTGTCGCGTCATTCTTTGTGAGCAGGGTCGATTCAATAATAGATTCCAAGCTTGATGAGGTAATAGACACTGAGAACGCTGCAAAGGCCGCGGATCTAAAAGGCAAGGCCGCGATCGCAAACGCGAAGCTCGCGTATTCCATGTACAAAGAACTCTTTGAAGGGGATCGCTTTTTTACTCTCAAGCAAAAGGGAGCGAAGCCCCAAAGGGTTCTTTGGGCGAGCACGAGCACAAAAAACCCGGAATACCCTGACACCTATTATGTGGACGCTCTAATCGGCCCCAATACTGTGAATACAATGCCCTCAAGCGTCATAGACGCGTTCAGGGATCATGGACAGCCTGTGTCAAGGCTCGAGGATGATATACAGGGCTCAAAGGATGTATTCATAAAACTGGAAGATCTGAAGATAAATGTGGATGAGGCAATGCAAGAATTGCTGGACAAGGGCGTTAAATCATTTGCCGAATCATTTGAAGATCTCTTGGACGGAATCGCCACAAAGAGAACGAGATTATTACGGGGATGGGGCCACAGGTCAGCTTCTTTGGGCGCCTTAAAGGAAAGAGTGGATGAAACGCTTATGGGATTTGATCAGGTAAAGCTCGGAGAGAGTATTTGGGAAAGGGATTACACTGTTTGGACCGATGATCCCGATATTGGTCGGGAGATATCCAATCGATTGGGGTGGCTTGATGTTGTGGCAACCATGACCCCGGAAATAGGGAAACTCAAGGTATTCGCCAGGGAAGTCAAAGAATCCGGTGTGGAGGTTGCCGTGCTTCTGGGCATGGGAGGAAGCAGTCTCGCATCTGAAGTGTTTAAATTGTGTTTCGGCAAGGATGAGCAAGGAATCGATTTGATCGTTCTGGACACAACGGTTCCAGCGTCTGTGCTGGAGGTGGACCGTGCGGT
>CAZFJT010000377.1:1165-4058 GCA_964519135.1 uncultured Syntrophales bacterium
GTGCGGTAGATCCTGAAAAGACCCTTTTCATAATTTCAAGCAAATCCGGGTCAACAATAGAAGTCCAGTCCTTATTCAAACACTTCTGGGACAAAACCAAGACAGCGCTTGGAGATAAGGCGGGAAAACAATTTATAGCAATAACCGACCCAGGGACCACTTTGAGCGAGTTGGGTTATGAAAGATCCTTCAGAAAAGTGTTTCTTAACCCTGCTGATATAGGCGGAAGGTTTAGCGCGCTGTCATACTTTGGTTTGGTTCCGGCCGCCCTATTGGGAGTGGATCTGGACAGGCTCATGATGAGGGCTTCCCAGGCGTCCGAAGCAGCGGGCCCAAATGTTCCGGCCCTTGAAAATCCGGGAATGTGGCTGGGGACCATTCTTGGGGAGGCGGTCAAGATCGGCAAGGATAAGATCACTTTGTTAACATCTCCCGGCATAGGGTCATTCGGGCTTTGGTTGGAACAATTGCTGGCCGAGAGCACCGGCAAGCATGGCACAGGGTTGATTCCTGTGGATGGAGAAGAAGCCGGGGGCGCTGACAAGTATGGAGAAGACAGGATTTTTGTTTATATGAGACACGATGAGGAAGGAGGCCATGATGATTTGGTTTCTGATTTGGAGAAAGCCGGGCAAATGGTCTTGAGCCTCAGGATGCACAACGCGTATGACCTGGGCAGAGAGATGTTCAGGTGGGAATTTGCAACTGCAATCTCCGGTAAAATATTGAATATCAATCCCTTTGATCAGCCTAATGTACAGTCTGCAAAGGATATAACATCGGAATTACTGAACAAATACATAGACACCCGGGAGCGGCCTGAAAGCGACAAGGTACCCGCTGATTCAGAAGAGCTTTTCCCTGAGATCAAAGCACTGCTCGGTTCCATCAAGCCTGGTGATTATCTTGGGATCAACGCTTTTTTGCCTCCCTCAGATGATGTGGTTGAAAAGATACAAAGAATAAGATCAGTTGTAATGAACAAGTACAAGATAGCCACTTCAATGGGATTCGGCCCGCGGTATCTTCACTCAACGGGCCAAATACACAAGGGAGGGCCGGACTCCGGCTTGTTCATATTGATCACCATGGATGATCCCCAAGATGTTAATATACCTGGGGAGGACTACACATTTGGCGTATTAAAAGAGGCCCAGGGAATAGGTGACTATAAAGCCTTAAAACAAAACAACAGAAGAGTGATCAGGGTTCATTTGAACGCGTTGTCCGAGCTTGAAAAACTTGTAAGCTCAGTGGAGGCAGTGTAAAGATCGTGAAAACAGAAGATCCAAAGAGCAGGGACAGTCAGGATTCAGCAGAGAACAGGAGGAGGATGAAGGAATCACTGGAAGATCAGATGCCTGTGGCAAGGAATCTTACCCCTTTCCAAAAGAGGGTGGAGGCAATAGAAACCGTAATCTTGTGTGTTGCTGAGGTGGAGAAGATGGTGAGGGATATGGGAAAATCCATGGTGGATATAGCCAAAAGCCACGCGAAAACAAGCCTATACCATTTTCCAAAAGGGCAAAATCTATCTCAAATCAGGGGATACCCTGAATAATAATGGATCCGCAACGAATCGTTTTCACATGCTTAATATGGTCTGCATGGTGTATATTGCATTCAGTCTTGAATGAATCCAGCAAATCAGGCGCGGCTCTTGCGGATAATCCTCTGTTCAAAGGCCATTACAGATTCTTCTATAATATATTTGCCATAGTGTCTTTGACAGCTATCATCTCATTGACACCAAGGCATAATGAGATCTCTATCATAGAATGGGCCTGGCCGTGGAAAATCCTGCAAATCATAGGTTTCACGGCCTCTGGCTTAGTTTTTGTCTTGAGTCTCAAAGAATTGGACCTGTGGGAATTTTCAGGTTTCAAGCCGGAAAAAGAGGGAAGCGCTTCTTCCCAAGGTTCCGCTGCCCTGATCACCGACGGGGTATACGGCTATATGCGCCATCCCCAGTTCTCGGCGGGTATTTTGGCCCTGTGGGTCAGGGACTTGGTTGACACTGCATTGGTTATCAATACGGTTCTCACAGCTTACATGATATTCGGCGCAAAAGTGGAAGAAAAGAGGCTGATAGAGAAGCACGGGGAAGAATATGGAGAATACATGCGCGATGTTCCAGGATTCATTCCCTTGGGCTTTTTTTCCAAGATATTTGGACGAATGGTGAAGCGCTCCGGTAGTTAACCGGTAGCCACGTCATAACCTTCTCGCGACCCCAACAATCCCGAATCTGGATGATGTGTCCGTTCCATGGGAAAGTTCAAGACCATTTCTCTCAAGGGCTTCAAGAAAATCCTCCCTAGTGAATCGATTTTGAACAGGATGTTTGACCACGCGCTTCATGATAGGGTTGGCATAAAGTGGAGGATATATTTCCTCAAAATAGAACAGACCTCCAGGTTTCAAGGTCCTGCTGATCTCACGTATACACTTCTCCCAATCATTCACATGATGAATGATTCCATAGTTTACCACTGCGTCAAAACAGTTGGTTGAAAATGGGAGATTCTGCGCGTCAGCCACAAAGAAATCGACCTTATCTTGAAGCGATGATGGTCTTAATTTTACGGACCATCTCACCAGCTTTTCTTCAAGGTCGAACGCGGCCACATGATGGAAATCCATCTTATCAACTAGTATTTTTGCGCCTCTGCCCAATCCGCAACCGATCTCCAACGCCTTTTCAATCTTTTGCTTGCCGACCAAATCAAGCCATTTATCGGCCTCACGTTTCTGGAACAGCGCCCTGATGGGGCTGTATATCCAAACCCTCTCAGGCCAGTTCATGAGCATGTCGTCTTTATCAGGCAAACGCGACTCCTAAAAAGAATATTAATGGAATAATGAATGATAACAGCGCAGAGCAAAGGCGCAG
>CAZFJT010000378.1:0-815 GCA_964519135.1 uncultured Syntrophales bacterium
ACCCTGTAGAAGCCAATTTTATTCATTGAATTATCATCTAATGACTCAGAATATATTACCCGGTAAGACTTGAAAAACAGTTCTCCCACATACACCTCCCAAACCGAACATGGTCCTTTCAGGCTTCTGAAATATTTCGTTTTCTCGGGTTTTTTCGTGATCTGTATAGTCACGATTCTTCTCTCAGCCTTTTTGTACGCCGGCAGTGTGGAGGCCTTGCGGCAGAGTTCAGAAAACTACGCGCGCCTATTGGCTGAAAACTTGAACTATAACGTTTACAATAGCTTTTACGCACCGCTTAAGGCAAAAGGGGAGAAATTAGACCTAGCCGACTGGCAGCAGTTCGGCAACCTCGACGCTCTCATCAAGGATTCCACCTATGGCCTCAAGATTGACATGATCAAACTCATAGATCGAAATGGTAAGATCGTTTACTGCACTGACTATGATTTAATAGGCCAGTATGATCCTGCCCAAGGCATGGTTGAAGAAGCCTTGGCCGGAGACGACACTACAATGATTGAACGAAGAGAAGACAAAAAATCCATTTGGGGAGGTAAATGGCTGGCGATTTCATATTACCCGCTAAGGGAAGGGACCGCTCACTGGTGGATGCTGGGAAATATTTATGGCGTTATACAGATAACCCAGGGTGTAACTGACCAATATTCAAAAGTGCAAAGGTCCGTGGGCATTATTATCTTGGTGTCCGCCTTATTGATGGGGTTCCTATTTTTGATTCTCATCTTCATTGTCAGAAGGGGTGAGAATATTCTAGTGGAAAGGGCAAAAGAGGAAGAAAAGCTATCAAAGCG
>CAZFJT010000378.1:825-4046 GCA_964519135.1 uncultured Syntrophales bacterium
CGCTTCAATAGGACAGATGGTAGCCACAATAGCTCACGAAATCCGAAACCCCCTGGGTATAATCAAATCGTCCGGAGAAACTCTCGCTCGAAAAGAAAGTCTTAAACCTGAAAGAATACGGAAGCTTGCAGGTGTCATCGTGGAAGAGGCGTCAAGGTTGAGCGCGATTCTCACGGACTTCCTGGATTTTGCCAGACCAAGGGCGCCCCACTTAAGGATCATGGATGTTCGTGATGTCCTGAGCAGGGTAAGAGACAACCTTGGACAGGAGATGGAATCAAGAAGTATAAATTGGATCAACAAAGACAATGGCAATAATGGGCCAATTGTTGTAAAGGCCGACGCCGACCTTCTTTATCAAGTGTTTTTAAACCTGGCTATTAACGCGTTTGAAGCTATCGGATCGGACGGCTCTATTACCATAAATCTTTACCAAGATTCAGACAGGACATTTATCGAATTTGGAGATGATGGGGGGGGGATAAAAGAAGAGGACCTATCAAACATATTCACACCATTTTTCACGACCCATGAAATGGGGACCGGCTTGGGCTTGTCGGTGGCCCATAATATTATTGAAGCCCATGAAGGGGAAATAAATGCCATGAGCGAACCAGGCAAGGGGACCATTTTTACCATCACCCTTCCATCCGGCGACCCAACGCTAATGGATGGAAAAGAGGTCCATTTAAAGGAGTGATCCCATTTATGTCTACTGTGTTAGTGGTTGATGACGAAAAGAACTACCAGATAGTGCTTGAAGACCTATTGGAGGACGAAGGTTATGATGTTTGCACAGCGTCCTCTGGCGCAGAGGCTTTGGACATAATTGCAGGCCGACAGGTGGACACTGTTATATCTGATATAAAGATGCCCGGCATGACCGGGGTGGAACTGCTGGAAAGGATATCCGGCATGGACCCTGACCTGCCGGTGATACTTATGACAGCTTACGCTGAAGTAGATCAGGCCGTTGAAGCAATGAAAATGGGCGCGCTGGATCATATTCAGAAACCATACGAGAACAAAGATGTTAAACGCGCAGTACAAAGGGGTGTTGAAAAGCGGGCCTTAGTCCAAAATCTCAGAAGACTGGAAAATGAGCTGGGCGCAATGTGGGGGGATATAATAGGGAAATCAAAGGCTATCGAGAAAGTGCTTTCCTTGATGAAAAGGGTCGCTCCCGCCAATACGACTGTTCTGATAACCGGTGAATCTGGCACCGGAAAAGAGCTCATCGCACGCGGACTCCATAAGGCCTCAAAAAGATCAAAGGCCCAATTCGTATCCATAAATTGCGCGGCAATTCCGGATTCATTACTGGAGTCAGAATTATTTGGCCACGAAAGGGGGGCTTTCACAGGCGCAAGCACAACAAAGCAAGGTAAATTTGAGGTCGCAAGCTCCGGCACTCTGTTTCTTGACGAGATCGGTGAAATGGATATCTCCCTCCAGGTAAAGCTTCTCCGCGCCGTACAGGAACAGGAGATTCAAAGGGTAGGGGGGAATTCCGATATCTCTGTTGATGTCCGGATAATTGCAGCCACGAATAAGAACCTTGAAGAGGAGGTCAAGAAAGGCAATTTCAGGGAAGATCTTTATTTCAGGCTAAACGTGGTTAATATAGACGTGCCTCCACTAAGAAGGAGAAAAGAAGATATACCCCTGTTGGTGGCTCATTTTGCCCAAAAGTTCGCCCATAAGCTCGATAAGGGCCTTAAAATGGTCGAGCCAGAGGTTATGGAGGCCCTACAAAGATACTCTTGGCCGGGAAATGTCAGAGAGCTGGAAAATATTATGGAGCGAGCAACCGTGTTATCAAGGGGGCACTCAATAGAGCTGGGGGATCTTCCATCCAACATCAGGGACGCTTCAGACAATGGCCTTGGATTCGAAAATATCTTATATTCAGGTAAAGGTCTATCCGAGACACTTGAGACTATCGAAGAAAAATTAATAAAACAAGCCCTGAATGATACCTCAAACGTGCAGAATCAGGCCGCCAAAATCCTTGGCATATCCAGGAGTAATTTGCAATATAAAATGAAGAAATACGGTTTGTTATAATATCGCAATACAGCCATTATGGGCGGCAATCTTGGAAGTAATCACTCTACTGAGACCACCTTGATTTATGGAACAAGACTGTGCATAAATGGTCTTAGGAAAGAATATTCGAAAAAACAGGATTCCTTGTGCCAATAATAACTGTATGGTTGACATCGTTTTCTTTTTTATCTATAGCTTTCATGAAATCAGTTAAATAAAAGGAGTTTCGCCTGTGAAACACGAGGGCGCCAGCCTAACACACACAAAATTACTGATGATATTTTTAGCTACAATGATTGTGGCGATAGTATTCAATTGCATTGCTCACGCTCAAATGTATCAATATTACCAGGCGCCTATGACACCTCAGCATGAATCACAGTGGGGCCGGCAAACGTATCCTCAAGGACACAACGCGCCTGGAACGGGAAGGGCTGTTGCAAACCTGCATCTTGAGAATCGGGATGCTGAGGCGATACTCAGAGATCAGATTATGAGGCAATCTCAGCAGGAACAAGCCTGGGGGGGGCGGCAAGCCCAGGCGCAGGCCCAGGCCTATGGCTATGATTATCAAGATGGCGGTAATTATTACGGACATAGATTACACGGTGATGACCAGGTCCGGATGGTAATGAACGAGGCCAATCGTATAGCCAATGTAATACCCAAACGAAACGGCAAGTCCTTCATAGTTATTGATAAGCGCAATTTCCAATTTTACCTTTATAATAAAAGGGGGCGGCTATTAAGAATAGGACCTGTTGCAATTGGGAAAGGACGAACACGCATAAAGAATTTTGAAACTCCTGTTGGGATTTATCCAATTCGTACGAAAGAGCCGGTAGCCGATTGGATCAGACCGGATTGGTATTTTATTGAAGAGAATGAGCCAATCCCCGCCAGATGGGAAGACAGAAGAGTTCCGGGTTTTTTCAGATTCAAGATGGTCTTTTACGGCAACAGCTACATCCATTACGCTGAGGCTACAGGCGGCAGGCTCACCCATGGATGCATAGGATTGGACTGGCAAGACGCTGAAGCGGTTTTCCACACTCTATCTGTTGGATCTTACTGTATCGTAATTGACGATACCTTTTTGATCAGGTTGGCTAAAGGCGAGTTCCCAATCTACCAACCTAAAAAGAAAGACAAAGAAGAAAAAGAGCCGGAAG
>CAZFJT010000379.1:0-4045 GCA_964519135.1 uncultured Syntrophales bacterium
TTCCTGGGCAATATCCTCTGATGAGGTGACACCTTCATCAAAGAGCCTCATGGCTTCAATGATGAGGTTCTGCATGCCCACATGAATGACTTCCTCAATCTCTTCACCGCCCTTGCGAATTGTGAATGTAGCGTTGGGCCACGCTAAAAGATGGCAGGCCGCGTCCATGCCGGTCATGTCTTCAAGGGTTGCGTTAACAATGCGTCCCTGATTAAAGTACAGTCGACCTTCCTTGTCCTTTCGGACCAAGTCGCATATGCATTGCTTTGAGTTCATCTCAAAGATCTCGCTAATCTCAAACAGGTTCAAGATTTTGAGATCACCCTTTACAATCCACTCTTTTGCAGAATCTTCAAAAAACGGATCATCCTCTGGAGAGTGCTCCAGCGCGTCCATCACAAGGTTTAGGGTATTGACCTTAATGCCTTGATTAAATTCTCCAGGACCTTCATGGGCGTATCTAAAATTGGCGTCTCCCCATCCAAAAGCTTTGTATAGCGCGTCCAGCCCGGTGGTTTCTCCAAAAACCGCGCCAACAACCTTACCATTCATCATATAAACAGAAGAGGTCTGTCCATCATGCTCCATGTGAACAGCAACAGTGCGACTGTTGTGGTCAACGGTTTGGATTATTTCCCCCAGTCCCAGCAGACCGATATTCCCTGAAACCAGGCCGGACATTCCCGCTTGGGTTTCCTCTCCCTTGCCCTCTCCGATCCGCTCAATTACCTTGAGTACTATTTGTTCTATGGGATCAGGGAGCTCCGGTCTTTCCTCATCAGGCCTTGAATGCCATTTTCTTGCTGCCGGGATAAGGTTCTTACGCGCCTGGGAAGAGATTTCCTCGTCTGAATCGCGTCCCAGGTAACACAGCATGATCAGCGTGTCCTTCAGTGTGAACTCCGCCTGCATGGACGCGGCCTTCAGCTTATTTTCACGGGAAGCCTTGGCGCCAATATATTTGGCGACCTTGGGACTTATTGTCACTGTTTGTTTGGAATCCGAACTCATAAGAAGACCGCCTGAAAGTTGAGAAAATCAATATGTTATGACCCGTATAATAATATCTGGGGCTGATTTGTTTGTCAATTGGCCAGACGCATTATATTTTTGTCAAGCCATAAAAAGGACGAAATAAAAATATAATACCAGTACTTTAATGATTGTGTTCCTAGACCCATGGTCCCAAATTAACCAGGAAAGTCCTTTAATATCGGGCGCCAAAAAAATAGCCGAAATGCACACCTATCCCAAGGGCTTTCCAATCTCCAGCTATATGATTCCAGCATAATGGACTGGACAAGTGAAGTTTAAGTGAAGATAATTTATCATTGGACGAAAATGCTTTTTGGAAGAGATCTCTTCTGAGAAAGGTTTGGAGGTTCAAAAATTGAGCCTGTTTTCAGACAATGAAAGGTTCGGTCGCCTGCTGGAAGCCGCGGGTCAGATGTTTTGGGAAATCAGAGCGGATTATACTGTTACGTACGCGAACAAGCTTCTCAGAGACGTATTTGGAGACCCTGTGGGTAAAAAATGTCATGAGTTTATGGCAAATGACAAGAAAATATGCCCGGGCTGTCCTGTAAAACAGGTGTTCCTTGGATTTGAGAGGGCAGTTTCTGAGAGGGTGAGAACCGACAAGGACGGAAAGGCGGTCTGGTTGCAACACACGGCAATTCCAATAAAAGATGAAACCGGTATGGTGATTGCCGCCAGTGAGATGATAGTGGACACAACAGAGCGGAAGATGATGGAAGGTTGGCTCAGGGACTCAGAGAGGCTGTACCGCAATTTGGTGGAGCAGGTGCCTGATATCATCTTTTCCTTGGACTCAAACGGCAATTTTACATTTGTTAATACTCAGGTTGAAGATTTCCTGGGTTTGTCGGTTAGTGATGTTTTAGAGACTTCCCTAAGGGATTATGTTGCGCCTGAGCATAAGACGATCGTTGACACCATCCTGAATCTAAAAAGAGAAGAGATTTGGGACGAAGAGGTAGGAATCCTTGATTATAGGGGTGAAAAGAAATATGCGAGGATTAGATGCAAGGCTTCCTTTGACGGAGTTGACGCGGCCACAGGGTATGAGGGGGTTATGCGTGATAGGACCTCCAGAAGGAAGCTTGAAGAGGAGTTGCGGGCCTCCAAAGCGGCCTTGGTGGAGAAAATAAGAATAATAGACGAGTTATACGAACACATACTACAGTCGGGCAAGTGCAAAGCCATACAGGAACATACAGCCGAAGTAGCCCATGAGCTTCGTCAACCTTTGGCGATTATCGGCGGTTTTGCCAGGCGCATGGATAGGCAATTGTCAGCCCAGAAACTGGACTTTGACAAGCATAAACAGTACGCGAATGTTATAGTTACAGAAATATCAAGGCTGGAAAAGATACTGAATCGACTGGTGGATTTTACGGCAAAATCCGAGGTCAGGCTTGAGAATGTGAACCCAAATGAGCTGATCGAGTACATAGTTAATATTACTGAGGCAAGAGCAAGGGAAAAAGGTGTGAAGATAGACATGAACCTTGGTGGGGAGACAGGGGATATCCCCCTTGACCCTGGAAGATTCCAGCAACTTGTACTAAATTTGGTATGCAACGCGATAGAGGCTTCTCCATATGATGGAGTGATCAGTGTGGATACAGGGGTTTCCCTTCCCAGTGAAAAGGCGCAGGTATCCGGCAATCTTGAGGCTGAGGGCTATTTTGAGATGAAGATTCACAATTACGGACCCAAAATCCCCCAGGAGGCCCTTCAGAAGATCTTTAATCCATTTTTTACCACAAAGGAGCATGGAACCGGCCTGGGCCTCACTGTCACTAAGAAAATAGTAGAGGATCACTCTGGTTCGGTTTCAGTGAAATCCGCTGAGGATGGAACAACATTCACGGTATGGTTTCCTCTTACAAGGACAAATGGAGATAATACAGGACTCTGTATGGCGGACTCAGGTTAGCTTATAATAAAAAGCGCTCCGATTCTATATACACCCGCATTAAGAGCGTCTATTACTTCATGGGTGTGAAGGTGGAGCCCCTCATTGGACCAAATCCTTTAGGGCCTCTTCTATTGTGGGATAAGAAAAGACGAACCCATTTTCCCCTAAAACCTTTGGATAAACCTTTTGACCAGTAAGAATCATTGATGAAAATTCACCCAGAATCAGTTTAATCATAAACGCGGGCGCGGGCGCAAACCAAGGTCGTTTAATGGCTTTGCCTATGGCCTTGGCCAGGTCCTTGTTTCTTATGGGATTGGGCGCGGTAAAATTTACCTGATTTTGAATAGCGGGAGTTTCCATGATGAATTCCATGGCCCTGCATAGATCGGTCAAATGAATCCATGAGAACCATTGCCTTCCATGACCCAATGGGCCTCCTGCAAATAGTTTAAAGGGGAGTATCATCTGCTTCAGCGCGCCCCCTCCCTTTCCGAGCACGACCCCAAATCTGGTCAAGACCACACGGGTTCCTTTTGCAGAGGCCTTTTGTGCTTCGTTCTCCCAATCAACCGCCAATCTTGCCGCGAAATCATCTCCTGGCCGCGCGGTCTCATCAAGGTCCCTATCGCCTGAAGGACCATAATACCCGACCGCAGATGCGCTCAATAGAGTCAAGTTCTTACCTGAGCCCTGTGGAATGGCGTCCACCAGATTTTTGGTGGTCAGAATTCTGCTTTCCCTCATGAGCTTTTTGTACGAATCATTCCACCTCTTGAAGATCGACGCGCCTGCCAGATTGATCAGGACATCTTGGGAAGCCACGGTCTCTTGCCAATCCCCTGGTTCAGTGGTCTTTCCTTCCACCACTATCAGTCGATCATTTAGTCCTTCAGCCTTGTGCTTACGCCTGACTATACCGGTTACAGTATAACCTCTATTTATGAGATACCTGGACAGGTTCGAGCCCACAAATCCGTTTACCCCGGTGATAAGAACATTCATTTTTTTAAACCATTTAGCTAGGGGAATATTGTGGCCGGCCTCGGCGCGCCGGCCTCCAGCAAGCATTTAGACCCTGTTTGTTGAGCGTCTCTGACC
>CAZFJT010000380.1:0-4026 GCA_964519135.1 uncultured Syntrophales bacterium
GCGCAGGTCCCAACCCAGAACTTCTGAGATAGATATGAGCCGAGTGATTTCAAGGCTATGTTCCAGTAGAATCTCGTACGCTTCATTTGCGGTCATAAGATATCACCTTTAAATCCATATTATTGCGCTCAATTTGTGGGGTCGTCATTGTGCGCTTATACAGAGCGAATCAATCTATTTGTCCCACTCTGGGTTCTCCGGGAAACATTATTAATTGTCAGGAGCAAGTACAAATACCGACGAGTTACGTCCTATTATTCGTTTAAAGGGGAATTTCCTGACTACTTGATAACCATTGAGAGGCCCAAGGGTAACCACATAGTCTTCATCCTTTACCCACCACCAGCTCATGTTGTCAATCAGTTTATGGTCCTTGTCATAGCAATGATAGCCATTGAATTCAAATCCACCATCCACTTCACAGGGGTCGGCTTGCAGTTGATTTATAATATAAGAATGCGCCTTTGCCTGAGCCCTTTTGATCTCCATGAAATCCTTTACTCCAACAACACTGAAAAGCCCGAATATTATAATCACAAACGCGGCGCCCGCTGATACCAGGGGGTTAACGGGCCTATTAGGGACTCCATGATCAATTGATAGCAGAAACACAATAAAGAACACACAAACTGGGATCAGATACCTGTCATGAAAACCTGTGAGAAGTATTATCCCTATGTAAAGAACGCCTGAAAACAACGCCACACCAGGAATAGAGTCGCCGCTTATATCATTGTTATCACGCATATTACCGACCAATGACCCAGCCCATTTTAGCGCTATGGTCAAAAACGCAGCCATAGCCAATAAGGCCGCGCAAAGTATTAAAACATAAAGTGCGCCTGGGATTGACCAGGTTCTTTGGAGATCCAGAATGTATGTGTCCTTGAATAGAAGAGGGCCTATACCGAAGTCATAGATGATATTCCTGTAGAAATAGGGTTGAATGGTTATGACGCCACCAATGTCCATGAGTCCTATTGCGACTGCAAAGAATGGCAATGATGTTGCGAACCATTTGAAGGCCTTAATATCCCATATCTTGTGGAATTTAAGCGCGAGAACTGGAAGAACAAGAAAACAGGTGTAAGGCAGGGCCACAACAAACAGATTAAAAAGTAAGAAAAGGCAATAGTTCAGGGGACCTTTTTCCATTGGATAGCGCAATATCCTGTGTATTACCTGGTGCTCTGTGATCGGAGTGGCGCCTGATAAAGATAGAAATACTTCATAGCCTATCCATGGAAGAATCACAAAGCACAGGACCATCGGTATTATTGTTTTAGGCCTGAGAAGCCTCGAATTGCCTGGAAACAAGGAAACCAACGCTAGGGCTAATGGAGCTACTATGCCCACCTGCCTTGTAAGTATAGACAGCAAGGATAGTATGAGGCCGGCAAGCAATGCTGATGACGATTCTTTCGTTATTGAGAGAACCAAGAAAAACAAGGACCACACCAATATTGCGGTAAATGTCACATCAGTCATGTATGTAAATGACTGTGAAAAATAAAGGGGATTAAAGGCTAATGTCAGGGCGCATAGAACAGACCAGGTCACGGAAGCCCTCAGAGCCAGGGCAATGAAATAGATCCCCAGGGCGCCTATGATACCCATGCAAAGGATTGACAGCCTCAAGGTTGTGGGTGAGTAATCGATGGTTTTAACAAATAGAGCGCCCCACAATATATGGGTGATCAGCGATGGACCACCGGGCGCGTGGGAAGGCCCCCAACCTGTGGAACCAATTCGGCCTGACTCCAGGAACCTCTCAAGCGCCCTATGAAAGGCCCAGTCATCATTTACATGAAAATCTCCTACAGGGTTCACAAACCAGATGGCTAAACCCCAGAGAGTGACTAATGTAATGAATCCGATGATGATCCTCAATGCAAGCGTCTTCATTGGAAAACTGCTTCTGAAACTATATCAAGTCCAGCGGCTTTTGTAGCATAAGGACACACCGGACAATTAATCATGTAGAAGGCCTATTACAATTACAAGCCTAAGTCAACAGTCCGATGGACAACTACCTTAGCCAAACTAGTGGGCCGTATCTCCTTTGGGCGTCCCTTCCGACAAGCTGAACTTGAGTTGATCGTCGTTTTTTGGTTTGAAATCCGGACCTAACAACAACGGCCAGTCTGCTCCTGTATGTTTTGGCCAAACGCACTTAACGGAGAACACCAAGCCGTCCTTATATAATTTTAAGATTACAGGAACTTGTGTGGCCCAGCCGGACCAGTTGAACAAAACAGTTACTCTGCTGTCTCTGTTGGCTTGTATATATTCAGCGACTTTGTTATATAGCGCCTCGACTCTCTTAGAATCTCCAGGGATACGAGAAGTGAGCCTAGTGAATCTTGGTCCATTTACCAAAAGGATCGTTAGCAGGATTAGTATCATACCAATACCTGCCGTATATAGTGTCAAATAACGAGTAGTTTTTCCCGGTTTTAACAAGGTTGCTTCCATCAACCAAGCCACTATGACAGACCAGTTCACGAAACCTAAAGCTGAAACCCAAAGAATTAAATATTGGAAATATCCTCCTCGTATTATGGACAGGGCCCAAATCGCGGAAAGTGTCGCCACAAGACCGATAATACCCAAGTAAGCCCTAAAATATTGAGACCTCTTGAAACCTACGAGTATTGAGCTCAAGATTAACGGCGCCTGGATTATTACAAGAATTTGGGCCAGAAACTCATACTCAAATTGACTCAATTTCCATAGGATTGGCTTAAGTACGTAAAGAGGCGGCCAAGAAAGAATTACCGAAGCCTGTTCAAATGAGTCGTAAAGAGAGTGCTCAATTTTAGTGGAATAAAAATATTCTAAAATTTTGGAGATATTTCCAGGATGATTCCTTAGCTCTTCCAAAACCGGGGGCGTCCACAGCAACGCTAATACTGCTAATGATAGAGTGATATTCCGGACCAAATTTGTCTGATACCCTGTACTAGCCGTTTGCCGCCCAAGTCTTTCATGAACCCCTAGCAGAATTAATGATACCAGGCCGATCGCGATAACCGTAATTGTAAGCCCAATGTGCGTTTGGATTATAAAGCTGGACAGAAAAGCCGCGAAAGGCATAATGCTTGTTCGGCCTGTAGAGATGATAGCGCCGCATGCGATCAATAAAAGGAATGGAGTAATAATTATGAATGGATTCCAAGGCCCTGCAATTACTTTGGGGCCGAGGTAAGCATAGTACAAGGAAAAGAATACTAATATTATTGCGGACAAGCGTTTATCCGTAGGAACGACAATGAATATTATCAACATAATAAAACAGGCGCCTAATACCAGATTAAAAACCCTTGCCGTAAGAATTATTGAGGTTGTCTTGTGGCCGCTTAATATGTACAAGGGACAAAAAACGTAGAAAAGAGCTGGACCGGGATGGTTCCAACCAAACCTGGAATATGGGCCCAGAAGCTGCTCGCCATGCGCGGCATTGAGAGTGTACAGCTCCAATACGGAAATATCCATTTCCAGTAATATATCTTGAAAACCTATTTGATCAATGAAGGTAATTACCGGCGCTATCAAAAGGCCCAAAGATAGTATAGCCGCCAAAGTCCAACATAGTAAACGAGTTCTTTTATGGTTTATTTTCTCTTTGGGCTTCAACTCTCTGACCTTTTCAATTTCTGCTAAGTTTGCGGGTCTTGTCCGCGAAAGCCTTTCGCAAATGTTCCAAAGGAATATCCCAGGCGTGCGCCAAGCAATCCAATTATGGAAAATTCCCGGGCGGCCCGTCATTGATCTCCAATTTTTGGTTTATACGTGAGATCATACTCCATTTCAGTCCATGCGGGTATAAGAACATAATTAGCTACCTCGGAATTTATCCCATTATGTCATTGTCTTGGAGTTGGTCTTTTTAAAGGGAATCATCGATCAATTGACCGAGAATATACATCAGGTTAAATTGAATCAAGTTTCAAACGCTCTTTTTAGAAAACATCGTTACCCCGCTGGGATTTGCAAATGGAACGCCGAATTTTTTTATACTTAATG
>CAZFJT010000381.1:0-2013 GCA_964519135.1 uncultured Syntrophales bacterium
GGAAGGATTGGTTCATATTTCAGAGATGACCTGGTCTAAGAAGCCGCCCCACCCTTCCAAAATCGTACAAGGCGGTGAAGAGGTAGAAGTTATTATTCTGAACGTGGACAAGGATCAGAAAAGAATATCCCTTGGCATGAAGCAGCTCAGGCCCAATCCGTGGGATGTGATAGCTGAAAAGTATCCTGTTGGCACAAAGATCGAAGGCAGAATAAGGAACGTTACGGATTTTGGAATCTTCATTGGGATTGATGAAGGAATTGATGGACTGGTCCATATATCTGATATCTCATGGACCCAAAGAATCAAGCATCCCGGAGAAATATACAAAAAGGGACAAACGGTTCAAGCAGTGGTGCTAAATATAGACAAGGAAAATGAACGTTTTTCACTTGGTATAAAACAGATGTATGACGATCCGTGGGAGACTATCCCTGAGAAGTATCCTCCAGGCGCCAAAGTATCCGGAAAGGTAACATCCATTACGGATTTCGGGGTATTCCTGGAGATTGAAGAAGGCATTGAGGGCATGATCCACGTGTCGGAATTATCTAAGGAAAGAGTCAATTCCCCCGCTGATTTTACCCAAGTTGGCGCTGACCTGAGCGCGATTGTTCTGAAAGTTAACCGCAGGGAAAAGAAGATAGCCCTCTCTATCAAGAGCCTGGACAAGACCGAAGACTATGATCAGGTTAAAGGCTATGTGGGCAATCAGGACGTTGTGGCCTCAAATCTAGGGGATCTCCTTAAGGAAAACCTCGGATCAGGGCTTAGTAAAGAATAACATAGTATTACATAATAATGTTTCAGGATCCCGTTGCTTCCAAATCACATGGACAACGGGATTTTTTTCTTCATTTAATCAGGCGGGTTCATGGATTTCAGGGCAAGCCTAGCTTCTTCTATAGCTTCTGACCTAGTTTGCGCCTTACCGATTGCAATTGCCTCATCAACTCTTTTCAAGATATGGCCGATAATGGGGCCTTCTTTCAAGCCAAGTATATTGATCACGTCATTACCTGAAATCATCCGCTTTGGCGACGCCTTTCTGAGTGAATCAGCATAGTCAAGTATTCTCAGAACTCCTTCACGGGCTCTCCGCCTGGATTCCTCTGATGAAAGAGAACCTCTGGTAGCCTCTACATCCGATAGGAACAAAAGGCATAATCCGATCAATTCTTCTCCAATATATTCACTGAGCCTGTACATTGCCCTTTTGGAGCAGTTAGGATCAATCAGTATTGAGGCTCTCATATGAGACCTGATCAGAGATACGCATACGGCCTTCTCTGAATTGGATAGGCGTAATCTCTCAGAGGCGTGTTCAAATATTTCCGCGGATAGTTTTTCGTGGCCTGAGAATCTCTTCCTGCCGTTGGTGTCCACAAATGCTCTTTCTGGTTTGCCTGAGTCATGAAATAAAAGGGAGAGTTTTATTAAGAAGGCTTTTGATCTACCAGCCGTTGGTTCTGATCGAAGATAATCAGTAGCTCTACTGGAATGTGGTCCCAACCAAAGCGATATGTCCTGGGTGATTACTTCAAACATCCTAATGCATTCTAAAGTGTGGTCCCATACATCCAAGTGATGATGTTCATTTTGGACGCAGCCTTTCATGTGGGATAAATATGGAAAGATGCGCCTCAAAACGCCCAAAGATTCCATCTCATCTACCATGTGCGCAGCGTTAGCCGCGACAAGCGCCATAACCAATTCATCCCTTATCCTCTCTCCGGATACCCCACTGAGTTTTTGGATTTCGTTAACGGCTGAAATCCATGTGGCTTTTTCAATTCTCATATGCAACTGAGCCCTAAACCTAAACGCGCGTAATATTCTCAGGGGGTCCTCAGAAAAGGATGCCCTGGAGCACATACGCAAAATTCCGTTCTTCAAATCATCAGAGCCATTTAAAGGATCTATAATATATTGCCATTCATTGGCTAAGAAATGTTCTGTGGGTATGGCAATGGCGTTTATAGTAAAGTCCCTGGCGCGCAGATCATCTACAAG
>CAZFJT010000381.1:2023-3377 GCA_964519135.1 uncultured Syntrophales bacterium
TCTACAAGCGCGTCTCCCCTGATTGGCGATATGTCAACAAACACGTCACCTGAATCCCTAATAATCAGCCTGAATATGCTTCTCCGTCTATCAAGTTCAACTATGATGGCCGGAACCAAATCCTTTATTTCCGAGAGGCCCTGGCAAACCCTCACTGGATCATCTTGTATGACAACATCAATGTCTTTAATGGAACCTTTTCCCAGAAGCACGTCCCGGATGGCGCCTCCAACCACATAAGATTGGCTGGTGTGTTGGGAAATATAATCAAGAAGCTCTCTTAATTGATGACTTATATGAAGGGCTGAATACATTCTTAAGAAAAAAGCGAACCTTGGGGCAAGAAATGCCGAAGCCCCTCCAGGAGTAGAAACAGGGTTGAGGGTAAATAACCGTATGATGTGGCGCTAAATAAAAGAGATGCAGGCTTATATAGTCGTGGCGCTGTGGGCCGGCCTCAATAACAAAATTTTAAGCAAGATTCCCGGAATATCTAATTGGAGGGATTCGGACGGCCCTCTATGGCAACCAACTCGAATCTGACCTCTCCAACTAAAGGATAAGACTGTAATAGTAGTGGTACTCTAATCTTATCATCCGAGATCCATAGCCTTGCCTTGGCTACCTCTTCCTTGTCCCCTGTCAGCTTAACCAGCCTCAGGTCTAGTCCAAGGGCGTTAAAAGCGCCTGCCTTAATCCTTAATGGTCCCTTAGCCGCTGGATTAACAAAGAGCCTTGCCTTGTCCTTACCATCATAGATGTCCACGAACATTGGCTTATTAAAATCTTTTTGAGTACGCAAGAGATAAAAAGCTGATACAGGATCGTATAGCCTATGAAATTTTTCTGCGTGAACATCACGTTCATCGCCCTTTTGTTTATCGACTGTAACAATCTTCTTTTTATGATCAAATTTTAGGTTCACCTTTTCGGCGGCAAGAATATTAGACTTCATGGCGTACTTATATTGATCCGGCCGTAAGCCCTTCACAGGGAATTCAGCGACTATCCTGCTCCAAAGCTCTATAATGGCCTTTAGATAACCGTCCGTGACCGCCTGAACAGTTACTCTGAGATAACCGTTGTCATTGGTCATGGCAATATCGCCATGACCGGCCTTATGGCCTTTCCAAGTCACCTCGTATCTCAATATTTCTGATTTACCCAGCGCAAATGCGGACCAGTTACCAAAGAAGATGGTAAAAAGAACACTGATAATGACAAAATGGTGAATTACTTTTTTACACAAGGCTTTGTCTCATATATTTCATGATGATAATAAATAAATCTATTTAATGACCTAATTGATTATTCCACACCAATATGATCAATCATTAACAGAATATTCATATAA
>CAZFJT010000381.1:3387-4012 GCA_964519135.1 uncultured Syntrophales bacterium
AATCTTTACCCTTGGCCCATCAAGGCTCATTATAAGGGTGGGGGCTGTTTACAATCTGCGCCAGACAAATCTTTTATTCGAAGACCATAAGATGATCAAATTTCCGTCCTTGAAACTATAAACCCAGGTGGCCGTATTTCCTTTGTTGTCCTTAATGATCAGTTTATTTCCTTGAACTTTATAGGAAATCGATTCAGATTTTAGTTCTCTGGATTCTTTTACGTCATAGTAGCTCTCATATAGCTGACCATCCTCTGAGAATTTCATGAGCAGCTTTACGTTTTCGTCACCAGGTAGCTTCTTTTCTCCATTCTCGTCAATCTGATACATAAGCTCCCAAGTGTCTATCAGTGAATCAGAGTAATTAGCCTCGGTCTCTCCCTTTGGCGCTACCAGAGACACGCAAGAACAGCACATTAGCGAACATATAAGCAGGTAAAAATGACATATGCGTATCGTCCAGGAGGCGCCCTGCAATTTTCCACCTTTGGCAATTCATTGCACAATCATGACTTGAAAGTTTAGGGATCCGATATTATTACCAAAGATTAGTAAAGGCCCTTGGTTCGGATGAGGCTCTTTGTGAGCCATCATTATTCCCTTTGTCATCCCCATTGGATACAAC
>CAZFJT010000382.1:0-4004 GCA_964519135.1 uncultured Syntrophales bacterium
TGGCCGTGGTATATTATGAAGATCGTGGCTGATGATATGGGTGGATGCGCAGCCATATTCCGTGAGTTGCAATCAGACGGAGGCAGGGCTATCTCAGAGTGGGTCATGAAATCCGCGGACAGCGGCCAAACCTGGACTCAAGTCACTGAGTTGGCCCACATCGCAAACTATGAGAAGGTATTACTCTATCATGGCAAGCTATTCTTGTTCATTCATGTGAATGGGACATTTCTTTCACAGATCGATCTGAAAACAGAAATCTCTTCCGCTCTCAAACACTTGGGACTTTTTCGGGGCGCCGTAATGGCAGCGGACCGGAAGGGCGGAATCCGGATCTTGGGTCAATCGGAACCACGCGGTCAACTGAGACTCATGACCTTGGATGGGGATGGAAGACTTGTCGAAATGCGGATTCTAAACGGCGTCAAGCCCGCCATTCCTGATTCGCTTCATGTTTCAAAAGAATCCATGTTTCTCGTCACCAGTGGGCACGGATCAATCCTGGGCGTTACGCACCATTTCTATCATAGCTCTGATAATGGTATGTCCTGGAAAGAAGAGAATCTCCCATTCCCGCTCATTGTGGAACCTGCTGCATACGTGGGTGGCAATTACGCCTGGCTTGACGCTGGAGGAGGCCGGCTCCAGAGGAGAGGTTTCACGTCCGAATAAATATTGGAATGATGATGGGTCCCTCCCCCAGCGAATGGGAGGACAGGGACGTTTTTTCTTAGGCCCTGGCGGAACGCTCCTCTGCGAGGTAAAAGCTTATGCTCGGTCGTACTAACACGGTGATGGCGTTGGGCTTGGCTTCAGCAATTTGTGTGGCATTGACCGCATTTGCCCAACCACAAACACTCGTGCTGTCGTACGCGGATTTCGGTCCACCGTCGATGGCTCACCGCGTCATCGGCATGGACTGGCCCTCATGGCAGAATCACGGAGATTCCGAACCAGGGGCACGATACAAGATTAGCGTAGTGGTTTACCGACGGATTCCTTTGGATGAAGTCAAACGGCGATACCCTGTCGACAAAGAGAATCAACAGGATTTTCGATATATCGAGCATTCACATGCGCTGAAGTATCTCGAAACAGTCATTAAGGAACTCCGAGACTCACGGCAAGAGGTTCTGAGGAGGCTGAAAGAAAGACTTGTGAAGACGAAGAAGCGGATTACAAAGGAATTAGGCCCCCTGGGGTTTGCAACCTTCGGGCTTTCTTTTTGTCCATCCAAACGCTTGCCCTCCTACGGGGCCTTCTTCGACGAAAGTGTTCGGGTCATCTCCATTGGTTCTCCAGATAAGCCGACATTCAAGCCCAATACGAAGGACCAACCGGCTTGCCCGTGAGCCGCCGTATCAACCTCAACCAGCGACCGCATATGCAACGTGAAAAAGATCCACTACCGGTCTGTTCTCGTTGGCGGGTCTATGATAACGTTCGATAAGGTCTTGGGTTGAATAGTCCTCAACGCTAGCGAAGCCCCTTTGAGAGAGGAATGAAACAATGTTTTCAGGCTCTATGCCGAATTTATACGGTTCGCCCAATTGCCGGAGGCAATCTAGCATTTCAGCAACCATTGGAGCGGAGCTCGTGCCGTCCACGAGATCAGGAGGAGCATAATCGAATATAATGCCGCTACCGAGGCCGCTGTTGCCTGCAACAAACTCTAGGGTTTTTTCAACAGATCCCTGGTCCAAATACATTGTAACCCCTTCCCATATGAAGAAGGTCCTGCATTTCGCGTCATATCCCGAGGAATACAGGCTTTCCGCAAGGTCATCCTTTTCGAAGTCCACCGGCGTATAGGTAACATGTTCCGGTATCGAGCCGAAGGCGTTCTTCAATTTCTCGCGCTTGTCTGCCTGAATAGATGGCTGATCGACTTCAAACGCCCTGGTCCGGTTTTTGAATGCTTCGAATCTGTAGGGTCGAGTGTCATAACCGGCGCCCAGGATTACGACCTGGCTAAGCCCTTCCTTAAGGGCCTGCTGCAAATGCTCGTCAATGAGGCGTGTGCGCAACGCTGCATATGCCATGACTCCAATTTGCCACGTGTTCATCATCTTGTGAAAGATCGCCCGACCGATCCGGGTCTTGGCGAAAAGACGGAGACTCGGCTTGACAAGCTTTAATGCTAGCGTGTCCTCGCAGACCTTTGCATCTGGCGGGTGACTGTTATCCCACGCGCGGGCGAAGTTCATGCGAGCCGCTGTGGATGTCTTAGTATGGTACCGCTGTTTTTTCATAGGATATCTCCTCAGCCCTTGCTGAAATTGGACAGCTTGAAAATCAATTGTGACCGGCCAGAGCCTTATTCACAGGCGCATAATACTTACTCTACTACAAGCGGCTCAGTAAGATTCTATGTTCAGACACCTTGATGGTTCTGACATTATCGCTGCTTTACACAGGGTTCTATTCTGAGCGGGAATCTTTTTGTTCCGGCAAGGAGTCATTTTGTTGAAACACAGGCAAGATATTGAATAACTATGAGTTTTCGAGGCCTCGAAACCGAGCCCGAAATTGAAATAATGGTAACTCGAGAGGATCCGTACGAGGTTGAAGATAATCCCTTTGGGAACAGAATTGGCGGGGATTTTATGCAAAAATGACAAATTAAATTATATCCGTCGTTTACAGTTCATTAGGGAGGACAGGATGGTCAACAATATCGTAATCACAGGGGCAACCGGTTTCCTTGGGCGCAATCTGGCGGAGGATCTCCACAGGGACGGCCTTCAAGTGGTGGCAAGCGGCCGCTCTGCATCGATAGGCAATATGTTGGCGAAGACCGGCGTGGAGTTCAGACAAGCGGATATCCGGGATCCGGGCCAGTTGTACAGCGCATTTTCCGGCGCCGACTGCGTCATCCATTGCGCAGGGAAGAGCGGCCCCTGGGGCGCATATAGAGATTTTTACCAACACAATGTCATTGGGACTAGGAATGTGATCCAAGCATGCGCAAAACATGATATTGAGCGTATAGTGTTCATCTCTACACCAAGCGTATATTTTAACGGAAAGGAGCGGTTAAACGTTTCAGAGGACGATCCTTTGCCTCCTCGGCAAATGACCAACTATGCGCGCAGCAAAGTGATTGCGGAACAGGAGCTTGAGAAGGCCCAGGATATGGGGCTTAAAGCCATCACGTTTCGGCCTCGGGCCCTTTACGGGGCCTACGAAAACACCTTTACCCCTCGCATTCTCAGAATGGCCGAGAAGCCTCGCCTCCCTCTTATTAATGATGGGCAAGCGTTCATCGACATCACATACGTGGGGAATTTCGTCGACGTTGTCAGAAGTTGCCTCAAAGCGCCAGATGAGGCATGGAACCATGTGTACAACATCTCCAACGGAAACCCCATCAGGGTCCGGGATTGGTTCGCTCAATTCCTGGATGTCTTCGGCCGTCCGTTTAAACCGAAAAACGTTCCTGAATTCCAGGCAAAGGTCATGGCCGGTGTCCTGGAATTCGCCGGCGGCCTACCATTTGTGGACAAAGAGCCTCGTATCACACGGTTCTCGGTTGCATATCTGGCTAAGAGCATGACCATGTCCATCGAGAAAGCAAAGCTGAAGCTTGACTACGCGCCGAGGGTTGGCAACCGGGAAGGCTTTGAGCTGTACGCTCAATGGTATCGAGAGCCAGGTATCTCTTAGAGAAGACCAAGTTGCGTATTATCACCGCTCAATCACCAGGACATATTGAGGAAATTAGAAGTCTGTTCCGAGAGTATCAATTATTCCTAAACACCAACCTTCGATTTCAGCGGTTCGATGCGGAATTGTCTAACCTACCAGGCAAATACGGCCCACCTTGCGGAACGCTCCTTCTTGCAATGAACGGAGAATCGAGTCTCGGGTGCGGCGCGGTACGAAGGCTCGGGCCAATTGAAGACCGAACGTGTGAAATGAAGAGGCTCTACGTTCGTCCGGAGGCCCAGGGTAAAGGGATAGGTAGGATGCTTGCGGATCGCCTTATTCGCAAGGCTCTGGAC
>CAZFJT010000383.1:0-3996 GCA_964519135.1 uncultured Syntrophales bacterium
TATTGAGGAAATATTTTTATGAACCATTTCGCGTTTAATTCTGAGAACTGCTATAGGTTGAGACCGACAATTTCCGTCAATATGACTTGAGAATGATTGGGAATCATTGACACCATTGGAATCCCCATGCACTATACTTAAATAGAGTCTTGATTCAAGCAAGATCTGACGAAGGGTCGTTTCATGCTGGCAAAGACAATTGATATCCGCAAAGAACAGACCAATTTGGATACCTTGCTATCCCTCATTTCAGAAGGGGCCGAGGTTCTTCTTACCGACGGCGATACCCCTGTGGCGCGCTTAGTTCCTATTGAGAAGAGAATCGCCGGTCTCCATTCTGGAGCAATATGGGCTAGTGACGATTTTGATGAACCACTACCGGATGAGTTCTGGACCGGCAACCAATGAGGCTGCTCCTGGATACTCATGCTTTCATTTGGTGGGACAGCGAGCCATCCAAACTGTCTTCACGGGCCTTATCACTGTGTCGGAACTCCGAAAACACTCTACTGCTAAGTGTTGCAAGCGCTTGGGAAATGCAAATCAAGGTCCAGCTTAGTAAATTGAGAATCCAAGCGCCTTTGGCAGAGTTGATTGAAACCCAACAGCGCGTGAATAGTCTGGAAATACTGGTAATTGAGCTCGAACACATTCTTGAGCTGTCCAAATTGCCCTCAGTCCACAAGGACCCCTTTGATCGATTGCTTATTGCACAGGCGCGCGTTGAAGGAGCGACCTTAGTGACCAACGACCCGGTGATGGCAGATTACCCGGTAGATGTGATTTGGTAGGGAGAGCAAGAAGTAACCGAATTGGCGATAATGGGAAGCGCTTCGTCGTGGTATTATCTATGCAACGGGTGTCAAGGGGGAGCGATTACTTCATTAAAGAAACACATAAAAAACAAGAATACTTAGATTTTAAGGCACTGTATCGCAATACTCTTGGACTTCAGATTCTTTGTCAAATCTCTGAATCTCGCGCCATAGATCATTCATAAATCTGCGCCAGGTGAGATCCAAGAATTCGTTATATCCACGGTCATAGTGAGCGGGCGTCACCCATTTTACTTTTAATCGACCATTACCAAAGGTTTCTTCATTAGTAATTCTGGGCATATCAGGGTGGACTTTTCGCTCATTCCTCCACTTTCTGAAAATATAACCCATTCCAACTATCTCTACTTCATCAAACCCCAGGTCCTTTACACCCGCCTCGGTCAGATCAAAAAGATCGCCGACTGTTTGAGACTTTTTCATTTTTAGGGCCATATACTCTTTGAACCTGGAAAGGAATCTGAAATGGGGTCTGTTACGAAGCACTAAAATGAATCTATTTATCTTATATAAACTCAATGCCGCAATCGCGCCTGACAGTAATATAAGGCCTGTTAAGAGAAAAACTATTCTCGCGAGTTCCGAACTCGGCTGTAAAGCCAGCAACAAGGTAAAGGCGCAGCACACGAATGTAAAAAAGTAGAATGTCAAAACAGTGCGCCTGGGATTTCTAAGGGCCCGTGTGAGACGATAATGCAGATGATCCCCATCCCCTGAGAAAATAGGCTGTCCCCTGAGCCATCTTCGACATATAGACAGCGCTGTTTCAAAGATTGGAATTGTAAAGGGAATTAAGGGGATCGCTATCATCGCGCTCGTGCCCAGCCTCAGGCCGGGATAAAGGGCTGAGTAGCTTGTGGAAAGGGTTGCCAGCAAAAAGCCCAGTGTCATTGTTCCGCCATCACCCATGAAGATGGAAGCTGGAGGAAAATTATAAAACAGAAATCCCGCTGTAGCCCCTGATATTGTAAACCCCATGATAGAGGCGAACATGTCACCTTTTACCAAGCCGATTATGCCTGTTGTGAGTCCCGCGGCCAGGCATATCCCGCCGGCCAAACCATCTATACCGTCAATGATATTTATCGCGTTTGTTATTGCTATAACAGCCAGAATAAATATAGGAATACCTACCCAGTCAAAATACACAGGTCCAATGAAAGGAAAGGTGGCAGAGCCAATGGAGTGACCTCCAAGAACCAGAATCAAAGCTGCGAAAAATTGACCGGATAATTTGATGCGCCAGGAAATTTTAAATTTGTCATCAGCTACGCCTAAAATAAGCATCCATAATGAACCCACAAATAAAGAGACAATTTGATAGTTGTCAGGCTTTACAAAGTCAAGCGCGCCAAAAAGCAAAGATAGAACTATAATAGTAAAAACAATAAAAATAGGGACATAAATAGCCACGCCACCCAAAAGGGGGATGGTTCCCTGGTGTATCCTTCGACCACCGGAAGTGGCTACCACTCCATACCTAAAGGCCAATTTCTTTACAATAGGTGTTATGGCAACGGTCGATATCAAGGCCCCTGCAAAAAACAATGGTGGAATATACTGATCTATCATTGCCCCCACTCTATCTTAATGTATCTCTAAGTTGACTTCCTTGCCCTTTTCTTTGAGTAAATTTGCAATGGCTTGCACGCTTCTACTCTTAAAACCCATTTCCTGGGGCAAGTTAGGGTTGAGATGGGCGGGATTGATTGCTTGTCCTAGATATATGTTTATGCTGTCAGCAAATAGGAATTCATAGGCCAATCTGCTGGCGCCGTCGCTTTTTCCCACAAGTTCCTCTAAATCAGAGGTTTTTCCAAGTATTTCAAGGGTCCTGTTAACAGTATGGACCCCCTCTGTAACCAAGTCTATTCCATCAAGTTGACCGGTGGGTGGAATGGTATCAGTCATTGAAGAAAGGTCTACGACCACATCCCTTTCAAGTTTTTTTGCTATTATAGCCGCTGTTGTTCCTCCTGACACTATTTTTCTTCCAGGTTGCTGCAACAGCTTCTCAGAAACCATTTCATCATACTCCGGTTTTACGGGCGGACCTATCATAAATGAAGCAAACCGTTTGGTTCTTACCTTTAGTACACCTGCTGTCGTATCATCCCCAGGTTTACCTTCATAGAGTTGCTTGGCCTGATCAACGAGCACATCAGCAACCTTTTTAGCAGTGATATCCTCAAAAACCTGGGTTTCCAAAAACTTGGCAATCTTATCCCATTCCCAGCCAAGATTCAGAAGCCCTCCTATACCCGCGTGCACTTCACCATCAGAAACCGTGACAAACCAATCCCCAGGCTCCACATGAACGTGGGCCTCACGGATCTTTCTATTTCCGATTACCCTGTCCTTGTATTTAAGTTCGCTTAAATATCCCCTTTTCAGGAAAAAAGTGGGAGGATTCTCAAATTCAGCCAAGTACGCTCTTCCATCTTCTTGTACTTTTATAAGTGTAAATGTACTGTAAGCTATTTTTCTAACTTTACATTCAGGCAAAGTGTCTGAAAGGGTATCCACGACTTCTTCCAAGGGCAATCCCCTTTCCATGAGCCTGGTGGCTATTCCGGTGGTTAAGGTGGCTAGAATATTGGCTTTTACACCACTGCCCAGCCCATCTGAAAGGACCAGGATCTTGCCTCCTTCTATGGGCGCGACAGACCATGAATCACCGCACAATATCTCACCGTACTTGCAAATGCTCGCTCCACCGGATTCTATGAAAAGGGAGTCATTCATCAGGATTCACCATCTTTACCGGCCAATTGTATCAATTCGAATAGCGCGGCCTTTGTCTCAGCGGTGGTTTCACCAAGCAAGCCCGCTATCTCCTGAGCTACCCTCATCTGTTGATGTATAACCTGTTGGGCCCTTGAAAGGGTCTCGGCTTTGAATACGTCAGCCTCTTTGTCCTTGCGAATGGTCTCTGTAATGTCCAGAAGCATTAATACCCGAAGGTCTTCCTCCTGGAGTTTAAAATTGTACAGTTTGGCCGTTCTGCCCACCTTACCCAATTCCAGCCACCGTGAACCCGGGCTTTCATCAACATCAGCGCTCTTGTCCAAAGGGTCCACTCCAAATAGCTCATTGAATGATTTTCCCGTTACAGTATCGTTCCCCGCGCCACTGGCGAGATCTATAAAGGCTCTGTTGT
>CAZFJT010000384.1:0-1359 GCA_964519135.1 uncultured Syntrophales bacterium
CCCTTATTGTGGCCAAAGAATTCATTAGCCCTGATATGGGTGTTGAAAGCGCTGAAATTGCATTGGATGGCGCCAGGGACATTATAGCTGAATGGATAAATGAAGATAGCAAAGCAAGAGAGGAAATCAGGGATCTGTTTTTTACAAGGAGCAAAATACGATCAAAGGTCTCAAAGGGTAAAGAGTCCGAGGGTTCAAAGTTCAGTGATTACTTTGACAGTCTGGCGCCTGTGACCGATGCGCCCGCGCACAGGGTTCAGGCCATGTTTAGGGGAGAGAAAGAGGGCTTTTTGTCTATTAAGATCAGACCGTCTGATGAGGCCGCGATAGCCAAATTGAAAAGACGTTTCCTTAAACCGGATTCCAAGTGCGCCCCCCAGATCCTTCTCGCAATTGAGGACTCATACAAAAGGCTCATTGCGCCTTCCATGGAGACAGAGACCAGGAACGCGATCAAGCAAAAGGCGGACGATGAATCCATAGGTGTTTTTGTTTCCAATTTAAGGGAGTTGCTTCTCGCTCCACCTCTGGGCAGGAAACGTGTTATGGCCCTTGATCCTGGTTTTCGCACCGGCGCGAAACTGGTGTGCCTTGACGAACATGGCAAATTGCTTACCCATACAACCATATATCCTACACAATCCAAGAAAATGGTTGAAGAAGCCTCTCGTGTGGTAAGGGAGTTTGTGGATTCCCACGGAATTCAGGCAATAGCAATAGGAAATGGAACAGCGGGCAGAGAGACTGAGAGTTTCATAAGATCCTTGGATTTACCGGAATCCATAAGTGTGATGATGGTTGATGAAAGCGGGGCGTCCATATATTCAGCCTCAAAATTGGCAAAAGAGGAATTTCCGGACCATGATGTCACTGTAAGAGGGGCAATATCCATTGGCAGGAGATTTATGGACCCCTTGGCCGAGCTGGTCAAGATTGATCCCAAATCCATAGGGGTCGGCCAGTACCAGCATGATGTGGACCAGACTGCATTGAGGAAAAGCCTTGATGACACTGTAATCAGTTGCGTAAACGCCATTGGGGTTGATGTGAACTCTGCCAGCCCCCAATTACTTTCATATGTGTCCGGACTTGGTCCCACCCTTGCGACCAATATTGTGAAATACAGGGAAGAAAAAGGTTCATATAAATCGAAGAAGGATATTTTAAAGACGCCGCGATTAGGTCCTAAGGCCTTTGAACAGGCTGCCGGTTTTCTTAGAACACCGGGCTCGAATAATCCCCTGGATGATAGCGCTGTTCATCCCGAGAGCTATCATGTGGTTGAAAAAATGGCTCTGGATATGGATTGCTCGGTTCAGGATCTAATGAAAGACCCTGACAAGAGACAAAGAGTGGACC
>CAZFJT010000384.1:1369-3995 GCA_964519135.1 uncultured Syntrophales bacterium
CTTCAGCTTCATGGAAGGAGTGGAGTCCATTGAAGATCTAAAGCCTGGAATGAAATTGCCCGGGATAGTGACCAATGTGACCAAATTCGGGGCGTTTGTTGATATCGGCGCCCACCAGGATGGGCTTGTTCACATTAGCCAGATGGCTGATCACTTTGTCAAGGACCCGTCAGAAGTGGTAAAAGTAAGGCAAAAGGTCAATGTGACAGTACTGGATATTGATCCAGGTCGAAACAGGATCAGCCTGTCAATGCTGGATACGCCCAAGATTAGGAAACAATGACCAACCGGACAATGGCCGTTAAATAAGTATGCGTCCGATAAGTCTAGAATAGGGTTTAAAATGTCGTACCTTGTCGAAGACATCGAATCTCCCAACACTCCAGGGGAGCTGTTAAGCGCGCTCATAAAATTCAACACCACCAATCCTCCTGGCAATGAGCTCGGCCCGATAACTCTTATAAAGGATCTCTTGGAATCCCACGGACTGGAGACAATAATCAGGGCAAAGGATCCGAAGCGGCCCAACTTGATCACCATAATAAAAGGCGCCCGCGCAGCCCCACCACTGCTCCTGTACGGTCATGTGGACGTGGTAACAACAAAGGGCCAGCAATGGGAAAAACCTCCATTCCAGGGCTTGATCCATGATGGTTGGGTGTGGGGCCGAGGCGCCCTTGATATGAAATCAGGCCTGTCCATGATGATTGTTTCAATGTTGCGGACCCTTAAATCCGGTGTGACGCCCAAAGGAGACATAATACTGGCAGTACTCAGTGACGAAGAAAAATCTTCTCATTTTGGGTCAAAGTTCCTGGTAAGTGAGCATAGGGACTTATTCTTGGATGTGAAATACGCGATAGGGGAATTCGGAGGATTCCCATTATATTTTGGCCACAAGACCATGTACGCTATTCAGGTAGGTGAGAAACAGGCCTGCGGAGTTCGGGTCAAATTCAGGGGACCTCCGGGCCACGGCGCGCAGCCCATACAAGGAGGGGCAATCGCGAAAATGGCGCGATTCCTCACCAAAATTGACAGCCAACCTTTTACTCCAATAATTACCAAAATCCCCGGAATGATGATCAATTCCATTGCCGACAGCCTACCGGTAAATGACGGGGCCTTATTCAGGCAACTACTACAACCAAACAGGACCGACTCAACCCTGGCCCTAATGGGAACCCAGGGCGGTCTTTTTTGGCCGATGCTGCACAATACGGTGAGCCCTACCATTGTCCATGCAAGTGACAAGATAAATGTCATTCCAGGGGAAGTGATTCTGGATATGGACGCTCGACTGCTTCCAGGCCAGACCCCTGAGAACATGCTCTCAGAGCTGAAAAGTATTGCAGATCCCGACGTTGAGTTCGAGATCATGAGATTCGAGGAATGCCCGGACAGCCTTGACATGGGATTGTTTCCCTTGTTGGCCGAAATCCTTTCTCATATGGATGAAGGCTCGATAGCGGTCCCATATTTATTATCAGGTATAACGGACGCCAGGATCTTTGCTAAACTGGGGATTCAAACCTATGGATGGTTGCCCATGAATCTACCCAAGGATTTTAACTTTTTCAGCACAGTACACGGCGCCAATGAGCGCATACCCGTGCAAAGCGTAGAATTCGGCGCGAGGTCCATGCAAAAGCTCATTAAACTCTATGAATGCTGAAAACCGCTATATCTTGGGTCTCGCGTAAGTAACTCCGCCATATGGGAAGAACCACACTGTTGGAGAACCACCGATCTTTGAGTCGGCCCATGCAATCATATCCTCCACTTGTGTAAAGCTCCTCGCCATACCCATTTTCCTGCCTATGTTCTCTGGGATCATGGCGTTATCAGTGAATATCCCCAAGTGGTTCCTCCGCATCATCTGCAGACCGAAATGGCCGATAAACACCTCTTCTATGGGCTCACCGGCCTTTGCCTTTTCCACGAGCCCAAGAACCCGGTTCTTACCGATAACTTTCAGGATTGTCCTCATTACAGTGTAAGGCATTGTCTTTTTTGGCAATGGTAACTCGCCTAGCCCTCCATGGGATTTTGCCAGAGCGGTCATAACTCCCTGGGGCTTACATGCGTATAGGGTGTTGCCCAGGCACTTCACTGATTGCCTTAAATCAGCGTCCATAGGATAGGAATTTGCCAGTACAAGATCAGCCTGTTCAGGGACCTCGATGTATAGATGATCTTCAACAAACTCCTCAGCCGCTCGCTGGGCTTTGACTCCGTCTCCCACAAAAAAACGTGTGGGCCTCGCGGACTCGTTCATGGTCACATTGACGATAAAAATTTCCTTCCCCAACATCCTGGCGCCTTCTTCAAGATCCAGCCTCATGGGCGAGTTGTCCCCCTTGATCCCAACATAATCGAAATTATCAGGATCCACGCCCTGCATATGATTTTTACCTATTGTTTTCGCTGACGCGCAACCCGGTATTATCGCCTTTAAACCGCCTCCAAAGCCCAGCAGTAAGTGTGGCTCCACCGCGCCCAGGCAAATGATCAGGTCCGCGTGGACCAGGAGCTTATTCAAAACAACCCTTGTGCCTTGCCCTGTTTCCCCAAGATCCACCAATTGAGTCTCATCATGGGCGTTATGGCATTGCCATTTGTAATT
>CAZFJT010000385.1:0-3988 GCA_964519135.1 uncultured Syntrophales bacterium
ATTCAGCCATGAGCAGTTCTGGCCATCGTCTAACTTGGGGGTCCAAGAATATCCGAAATCATTCTCCTTGGTAGCCTTATCCCCAAAGAAAGACTTCAATAAACTTACAGAATACTTGGGATAGTTGGACCACCAATTTGCGGATTTGGGATCATTCGCGCTTGGAGTATATGCTTTATTGTAGTCAGACAGAGTGACTTGGGACGACTTGGGTGTTTTCAGATAACCCGGCCAGATATGAAATAGTATACAATGGTCTGTGGAGCCTTGAACATTTGATTCACCCCTCAGGGCGTTAACACCTCCACCCGCAATTCCTATGTTACCCAGGAGAAGCTGGATGATTGCCATGGCTCGAATGTTCTGGACCCCGACCGTATGCTGGGTCCATCCCATTGCGTACATAATCGTTCCGGCCCTGTCCTTGGTTCCTGTTGAAGAGTACATCTCATAGACCTTCAGCAGGTCCTTCACAGGGGTTCCGGTAATCTCTGAGACTTTTTCAGGGGTATAGCGCTCAAAGTGTTTCTTTAGCAGTTGAAAGACACAGCGAGGATCTTCCAATTTCATGTCTTTTTTGGGGATACCTTTGTCATCCCTCTTAAAGGCCCAGCTTGATTTGTCGTACACCCTTTTCTTTGGATCGTACCCTGAAAAAAGGCCATCATCAAAACTGTACTCATCAACCACTATAAAAGACGCGTTTGTGTAATTTGCCAAATAATCTCTGAAATACTTCTTGTTCTCAATAATGTGCTTGATCATTCCGCCCAGAAAAGCAATATCACTGCCGGATCTGAGGGCTGTATAAAAATCGGCCACAGAGGAGGTCCTTGTGAATCTCGGGTCAACTGAGATCAACTTGGCCCCATGTTTCCTGGCCTCCATAACCCATTTCATGGAAATGGGGTGGTTTTCCGCTGCATTGCTTCCCATTACAAGAATGCAATCGCTGTTTTTTATATCAATCCAGTGATTTGTCATTGCGCCACGCCCGAACGACTCTGCCAGAGCCGCAACTGTAGCGCTGTGTCATATTCGGGCCTGGTGTTCGATCCATACGAGCCCAAGCGCTCTCATCATTGCTTGAATCGGCCAGCACTCTTCATTGTCCAGGGCCGCGCTTCCAACTTCGGCTATGGCCTCAACACGGTTGACCACCTGACCTTTTTGGTTCTTGGTAATAAAATTTTCGTCCCTGGTTTTCTTGACTCTTTTGGCTATCTCATCCAGGGCCCAATCCCAGGGTTTTTCTTCCCATTTGTCGCTACCTGGGGCCCTATACAAGACCTTTGACAGCCTGTTTTCATTATTCGCAATCTGGAAAGTCGCCGCGCCTTTGGAGCACAGAGACCCTTGGTTTATGGGATGATCAGGGTCACCCTCAATGTTGATTACCTTTCCGGCCGACTTGTCGGTTGAGCATATTAGACCACAGCCGACAGCGCAGTATGGACAAATCGACGTGGATTGTTTGGCGTTTTTCAGGTTCTTCATCCTGATATCGTCAGCATGGGCCTTTACCGGGCCAAGGTCCACACCAAGGGATGAAAGAGCCACTCCTGCGCCAACCACGCCAGAGATCGCAAGAAACTCCCGCCTGGTTACATCCATGACTATCCAACTCCTTTCAGTTGAATTATGGTAAAAAAAGAAAAGAGATTTGCCGTTTACAAGAATTGGGAAATTCATCCGTTATTCTTATGCCTTAATGTATACTGAGAGGATTAACGGCGTCTGCGGATAAATAATACGGATATTCCACGGCAGCGAAAAACTGATGTCCATAAGGAGCTACAACTGATAATGTATAACCTCTGATATACAATAGATTATAAAGTACATAATGGGTACGTCAAATAATAATTAATCTGCAATTCGTATAATCACGATTTTATTAAAGCATTAATTGCTCTTAAATTTCCTATATATATGTCTATTTAGTCGTAAGCCTAAAATGACTTAAGTCGGGTAGGACATAACTAACCATTCATTAGACATTTGCAAATAACAACACTGTTAATTCCATGTAATTAGTGGACATTATGGCATATTCCATAAAACCTTTGCAAAAGAACCGTCAAATCTTTTTAAAAGCATTGGAGTGGCCAATGGGTGAAAACCATTCTAAGAAGCATTGACTTCAGCGTCGGATTTTCTAATGTAAAGCGGTGTAAGGGTGTGAAGTTCATTCTCGCTGCTATTTTTGGCCAGCTTTGCCATTGCCAGGTCTGCGCAAGCCAGCGGGGAGGGTTTGAGTGTCGAACTGCTAATACCATCGCGCGGGCTGTGGTCTATTGATATTTCCTCAAGGGGTCGATCCCCGACAATAACAGTTATTTCAGGATGAGTTTCAATTAAGTCCATTAGTTCCAGTGGGCCTAAGAGCTTTGGTTCTGATAATCGACTAAGCTCGTTATCTGTTTTTTTATATACAGCCCCATAGAATTCCCCCCTTTTTGCGTCTATTATTGCAACACCGGTTTGGCCGATCCCCAATCCTTGCCAAGCAAAACAATCAAGGCTTGAAACACCTATCAGTGAAGCCGGAAGGCCCATAGCCATGCCCTTGGCCAGGGCCATACCCACCCGAATTCCTGAGAAAGATCCAGGCCCCCTTGTAACTGCAATTGCGTCTATGGAGTCTATGGATCTTCCAATTTCTTTGAATGAATCCCCTATGAGACAAGGGAGGTTCTCTTGATGTCTTTTGCCAGGGGGAAGCACGGTCTCGAAAAACCGCTCCCCTTGATCAACCACAGCAACGCCAAGGCTGAGGCTCGATGAATGTATGGCCAATAAGAGCAAATCGTGCCCCTTATGGATGGACCGCGAATAAATTTATGCGCGGTCCTTGTGTTCAAGCAAACTACTGGGGGGTCAGGCTCCATCCCTTTGTTACGATTCTACTAATATCATTGTAGAAAACCAGCAACATAATAAAGATGAGAAATAGGATCCCCACTTGGGTGGCAATCTCTCTTACCCTACCCTCCACGGGCTTTCTTATTATCGCTTCTATTGCGTAGAAAAGCAGATGGCCGCCGTCCAGTATGGGAATGGGCAAAAGATTTATAATGGCAAGGTTTATGCTGATAAAGGCTATCACAAAGATGAATGACACATAACCCGCTTTAAGACTTTCACCTGAGGCTTGCACAATGGTGATCGGTCCACTGAGCGCCTTTGCGCTCATCTCCCCTGTGACGAGCTTGACCAGTGTTTTTAGAATCAATTTGGTAAGAAAGAACGTGTATCTTATACCTTCATTAAAAGACTGGGCGATCCCAAGCTGGACAGTCTTTCCGGAAGGCTTTATGCCGATCAGTCCCACATGGTTTCCGAACACATCCTTATTTTCACTTTTAGCGGGCGTTACAGGTATCCTGAGCTCTTTTTCGTCCCTTTGCACTGTTAGGATGATCTCTTGTTCAGCCTTATTTTGGATCAGCCTCCTCATGTCGTCCCAGCGCCAGACTTTTTCTCCGTCAATTGAAGTTATCAGGTCGCCCGATTCCACTCCAGCGGCCCTTGCGCGACCTTCAGCCATGACTTCCCCTACTTCGCTAACAGGAACAGGTAGTCCGGCCATGTACGCGCCTGTGAACAGGAGAATCGCCAGTATGAAGTTGGAGATAGGTCCCGCGGCTACAACAGCCATCCTTGCCAAAAGGGGCTTGCCGCTCAGGGTGCGATTCTCGTCCCCAGGGGCCAATTCTTCCTCTGAATCGGGATCCTCACCCAGGAGCTTCACATATCCCCCTAAGGGAATCCAAGCGATTACATACTCAGTTTCCCCCCATTTTCTGCTTATCATTGCGGGCGGGAATCCAAGGGAGAACTTCAGAACCTTTACACCAACAGCTTTTGCAACTATGAAGTGTCCAAACTCATGCACAAAAATCAGGACACCAAGAAGAATTATAAAACCTATTGCATATTCCAATATGTCTTCCTCCGGCAGGGGTTGAACCAGTGTGTCCAATCC
>CAZFJT010000386.1:0-910 GCA_964519135.1 uncultured Syntrophales bacterium
CATTATGACTCAGCCGTTTCGCTGCTCATTTCCTACGGCCTTGACTGGAATAAGGCGGTGGCGGTTTTGGATAGGGCTCTAAAGGAATACGTCATAAGCGGAGTTAAAACCACCATTCCTTTCCATCAAAAGATCATAGGCCATAAAAGGTTTAGATCCGGCGATTATGACACACGCTTCGTGGAGATGACCCCTGAGCTCATGGATTATAGGGACAAAGATCCTGAAGCCATGCGATTGAGCCGTCTGGTCGCCGACATATCCGCCCGTGGATACAATCAATTCGTGCAGCTTGGCGAATATAGGGGAGAGAGCGATAAGCGGGTGGGACGATTCTCACCCGCGCTACCGGCCCTGGACCGTTCGGCAAACTCGAGCGTCTATCCCCGTAACGACCGCCAGGCCCTACTAGACTTTGTTCGCGATTCGGGCTGCGTACATTTTACAGACACTACACCAAGGGATATCACCCAATCCAACAGCGGCAACCGTTTCCGTTTAGCTGAGGACGCTCTTATAGGACCGTACATGGATGGTTGTGGTTTCTTCTCCATTGAAAATGGAGGCGGGGCTCATTTTCACGTAGCCATGATGGCCAACATGACATACCCGTTCAGTGAGGCTGAACAGTGGAATCGCTTTGCTCCCAACACATTGAAACAGATCCTTGTTCGCTCCACCAATCTACTTGGGTACAAGCCTCAACCGCGAAATCTGATGCGTCTCACAGGAGAAATGATATGTGAGTGCCATGATGTGGTCCGATGCTTCGATTTCTTGAACTACGTTGAAAACATGAGGCCATTGGCGGAAGTGGTAATGAATGAGCCGCGTAATGTTTTTGAGCCCGCGGTCTCACTTTCATGGGCTCGGGGTTTCGATATAGACCATTACATGGGTGTTATCCACG
>CAZFJT010000386.1:920-3628 GCA_964519135.1 uncultured Syntrophales bacterium
ATAGTCTCCATGACCGCGGAAGTCGCAGGACTCCCAGTCAATAAAGCGGTTAGGGAGTTTATTCTCGGGCTTAAGGACATGGCGGGAGTTTGTCCCCCTCGTTTTATCAGTAAACTTGTCAAAACTGTTCGGGAAAAATACCCGGAATTGGTGGTTCATTACCACCGTCATTACACAGATGGGTTGTTTGTGCCTTCAGTTGGAGCAGCGGCCCAGGCGGGCGCCCACATTGTGGATACTGCTTTGGGGGCTTCGGTGCGGTGGTACGGGCAGGGAGACGTCTTGGCCACAGCAGCGTATATCGAAGAGGAGCTTGGACTACAAACCCGTATAAAAAAGGATATGATTCGCACCTGCAATTTCGTGCTCAAACAGATAATGCCTTACTACGACCGCTATACAGCCCCATATTTCAGGGGAACAGACCATGACGTTGTCTATCACGGCATGCCTGGAGGCGCCACATCATCATCCCAGGAGGGCGCCATGAAACAGGGCTATATTCACCTTCTCCCTTACATGCTGCGTTTCTTGGCCGGAACTCGACAAGTGGTTCGGTATCACGACGTAACACCAGGATCTCAAATTACGTGGAACACCGCCTTCCTCGCGGTAACAGGAGCATGGCGAAGGGGTGGAGAAGACGAAGTGCGCCACCTGCTCCATGTTTTGGAATCAGTGACTGGAACACCGGACAACGAGCTCAGCGAGGATCTTAAAAAGCAGCGGCTTATTATGTACAAAGACAGTAATGACGCCTTTCGGGATCTGTTACTTGGGCGCTTTGGTCCCCTGCCCTTGGGCTTTCCTCCTGCTTGGGTGTACGAAAGCGCGTTCGGAGATGAGTATAAGGAAGCATTGAATAAAAGATCCGAAACCTGTCCACTATCCGCTCTAGACGACATGGATATACAAGAGGAACGGGCTGAATTGCGTAGACAAATTGAGCGAGATCCCACACCAGAAGAGATTGTCATGTATCTCAACCACCCTGGAGACGCACTGAAAACCATTCGATTCCGCCGGGAATTCGGCAACCCAAACCGCCTTCCTTTGGACGTATGGTTCGAAGGACTCACCCTTGGAGAGGAATTGGAGTTTGTGGACAGTGATGAAAAACCTCATCTTATAAAAATAGTGGACATTGCGCCCACAGATGAGAGAGGCGTTCGACTGGTTAGGTATTTGTTGGACGATGAAACACTCACCCATCCGGTCAAAGTGGCTGAGGCTGAGTCTTCTCATAAGCTTGCCCTGGAGATGGCGGACAAAGGCAATACATGGCACGTGGGTTCTCCAAGCTCAGGAGACCTTTGGGTGATGTACGTCAAACCGGGCGACTTGGTAAAAAAGGGCGAGGAACTATTCAATATCACCATTATGAAACAGGAAAAGGCGGTATTGTCGCCTGTTGACGCAGTTGTTCAAAGGGTTCTAAAAACCGCGGACTACAAACGGGACAGGCAAATGGTGTCTGTTGTGGAAGGGGAGTTATTGGTTGAGCTTGGTCCTGCGCCTCAAAAATGCAAAGCTTGCAGAACGCCTATTAAGGATGAAACATTCAAGTTTTGCCCTGAATGCGGCGCTCTAAGAGCCTCAAGATCTTCCACTGGGGCGCCGGCTGGGTTCCGCGCATCCCAAGATCTTTCCAATGGTACAGTGAAGGATCAGAGTAGATGATAGAAGATACCATTCAAATACAATTATGAAGAAGATAGGATCTCAGCAGGTCTCTTGGGTGTAGAACCGGGTGATCTCGCACTGGCTCTGGCGCAGGTAGCAACGTACATCCAAGAGACACCGGAGACCTTGGCCACTTATCTGGAGCTATTCCGTGATTACAAGCTTGATTTATTGGAAGATGTGGAACTGTTCGAGGATTATCTAAAAACGGTCGCCAAGACGTGGGATATTTCCCTAAGGGCTGCGCAAGAAGATTGGTCCGGCAGTCGGGATCTAATGAAGCCCTTGGCCTTTTTAGCGCCTGACGCGATACCCATTTCAATGATGGAAGGGCGATATCAGATATGATTCAATTTGTCGCGCTCTTTTTCCACCAAAGATCAATGCCCGGCGCTATAGGGGTAGTTGATTGGATTGGCGCTGACCGCCGAACTGAGCGAGAGGTTAGAGCGTTGATCGACTCTCATCCAGAAGTGGAGTGTAGTGACCGTGCTTTGTTAGAAGAAATTCACAGAGCACACAAGATACAGGTGAAACAGCGTGGACTGAGACGTAATATTCAAAGAGGTAGAGGAACTCGTGGACGTCCTTGGTACGGATCTGTTCCTAATGAAGCGTCCAAAGCAGCCCTTTTGAGAGAGCGCTAGAAAGCCCTGGCTAGACGGAACAAGGAAAGATTACCCTGCATTGACGTAGTTGAAGTTCAAAAATACATCAGAACAAAGTATTGCGAAGGCGTAATGGCGCCAGCTGCGAAACAGAGCATTTTCTCCATCTGGCGCCCTGCTTCGTATATTCTGCCTTTAACGCATAAAAAAAGCCAATTCCCCTTCATCAAAACGTTTGAGTTTGTTGCGTGTCCTATTTTGCGACACGCACAAATCGCTCCTATCGTCATATCTCTAAAAAAACCCCTATCAGGTGTCATTTTTTCACGGAGAAATTGTTATCGTAAGCGCTTTTTTCTTTTACCATTTATGCTAAATATAAAAATAAAGCTGTTATATCAAGCTCATAGCAGTATT
>CAZFJT010000386.1:3638-3976 GCA_964519135.1 uncultured Syntrophales bacterium
GTTTTTTCAGACTCAACTTCCAGTAAAAACAGGCAATGGAACATGCCTTAATCTTTTATTATAACTCGCGTTAAGCACTGGATGGAAAATGGTTTTGGGCAATTTTCATTGTCAGTTTGAGGTGCTAATAAATTACATGTACTATTAATGGCTTACTCATATTGGTTTGGGAACATAGTGTAGGAGGTTCCCAATGGAGATCAACGGTCAGGAGATTCTGCACGCATAGGTTAAGCATCTTACGTTCCGGACCCCTTCTCAGAGGTCAGCGCTAATTCTTTCGGAGATAGTCAATATAGGTGCGACAGACGAGCCATTGATCCACCGCAGCAAATGGT
>CAZFJT010000387.1:0-1687 GCA_964519135.1 uncultured Syntrophales bacterium
ACTCTGAAGGATCCCACACAACCCATTCGGGTTCTTACGAGTTGGCGACTATGTATGAACTGGGCCTGGGTGTGGAGCAGGACTACAAGAAGGCCTTTGAACTGTACAAAAACTCGGCTGAAAGAGATTACATGAATCGCGATAATTCGATGCGTAAATTGGCGATTTTCTTATATCAAGGTCAGGGGGTCGAAAAGGACGAAAAAAAGGCCTTAGATTGGTGGAAACGTTGCATAGGAGATAGCTTACTGACAAGTTGCCTTTTTGGATGCACGGGTCTGTTCAAGGAGACCGGTGGTTGCAGGGAACGGGCAGAGGCCTTCAAGGCTGACGAAGAAGTGGCCCAAATGCTCAATGAGCAAATCAACAGACAGGAGCCGGTAAATGATCAAAAGGAGGCGCCTGGGGATCCATGGTGAACATGGGCAAGGTTCGGCCGGGCCTACCAATCTTCTTAAGGTCATCCAGCCACTGCCGGTCAGCTCTGCTGTGGCTGGGTTCCGGCTTATATCCTAGCCCTGCCTTGACCTTACCTTCCGTACAATGTGGGAAATCTCAGCGTCTTCTTGCTCAATGAGATCCAACTGACCGACCAGCGCAGACTCCACTTTATGGGCCAGTTTAAGCCATTCGGACCGGGGTCGGGGATTGAGGTTTCCCAAAGAACAGATTATTTTTTGTCGGGTTCATTTGGAAGTATGAACCGACTGCGCCAGTTGGTAATTGGTATAGGTCTTGTCCTTGTATTTACTATTTTTCTTTCTGATATACACGTCGCTATCTTTATACACATCACATATTATTTAAAGACATATTGATATATGATTTTGCGCTATAGTGACGGGCCGAAAAACACTTCCTTTGATATAATTGCTCTTTTCCAACCAACATGGCTCAAAAAACACTCAAAAGAGCATATTTCAAGGCTTTTGCACTCGCAAGTCGGGTTAAGTGCGGCTCTGCTTCCTAAGCGTATATGAGACGTATAAGTAAAGGTCATCACGAGCAGCCCTTACTGAACTATGACTTTCAGGCACAGGCGGCGTTGAGCCTGTTGGCGGGAGATCAGATTCGCTGTGTTGAAATTGGCTGGCCCAGGAAACTTCGCTCACCGGACGCAGGCCGCCTAGCCCGGCTCACATAGCTTCCCCCACAAGAGTGAATTGTCACCTACACTGAGGTCTTGAAATTCATTAGGTGGTATGGGCTCAAATGCAAGCATGAAAGAAGCGGGGATCATGTTGAGGGAAGTTCCATTATTAAAGATCCAGGCTTTTGCTTTATGACAACTCCCATCTCTTCCAAGACGATTCTGGCGATTTTATATCCAGTTGACTCAGGCAGCGCGGTTTGGGTATGGCCAAGTTCCCGGACTTCAATATCCCAAGATATTGTCACTTTAACCGAAGACTCACCCCTTGCTAAATCCACTTGAATTTGTTTTGTGAAGGTCTGTTTGGTTTCCCTCAGATGTTCAGCGTGAACTCTAACCGATTCTCTCACATAGGCCAAGCACAGTATAAGAGCCGATTTTACTGTGGAGGCCGGAAGGTTGGTGGTAAGGATAGGGGATTGGGAAGAAAGGTTGAATTCGATTCCTCTACTCATCATTTGTTGAGAGGTGAGGCCCTGGATCTTTTCAAAGGCTTGGTTTAATTCGGTTTCAGATTCCTCATCCGCCTCCGGC
>CAZFJT010000387.1:1697-3961 GCA_964519135.1 uncultured Syntrophales bacterium
GCCTCCGGCTGAGTAAAAGCCCTAAAGCTTTCCACAAGTTCAGTGGCCCTTGACACCTGTGATGTGATCATGCCGAGCCTATCTGACATATATTTTTTTTCTTCTTGGCTAAGAGAGGTCTTTTGAACGCGCATCTGGATTACCTGCGCGGCAATCATGACAGCATTATGAGGTTGGGCTATTTCATGGGCAAAGCCGCCTAAAGTCTGGCTCAAGGCCATGAGCTGAAGCAGCTCTTCAGCCTTGATATCACTTGGAGTATCCATAAACACTCTCGCAGCATAAGATTAGGAGGGTTTGTAATAGTTAGCGAGCAAATTCTACAGCCCTGGATTCCCTTATGACGACAATTTTGATTTGGCCTGGATATGAAAGCTCTTTTTCAATCTTTTTCCGTATTTCATACGCCAACAGGGACAATTCCTCTTCCGGAACATTCGTGTTTTCAACAATAATTCGTATTTCCCTGCCTGCCTGTATTGCAAACGACTTACTTACTCCCTTAAACGAATCAGCTATTCTTTCAAGGTCCTCAAGTCGTTTAACATAATTCTCGAGCATCTCGCGCCTGGCCCCGGGCCTTGCCGCGGATAAGGTGTCTGCGGCTTGAACAAGCGCTGCTATCGTACTAGTTGGCTCTTCGTCCCCATGATGGGCTGCAATTGCGTTTACTATTAAGGGATTTTCCGCATAGCGCCTGGCTATGTCCGCGCCTATTAGAGCGTGGGCCCCTTCCACCTCGTGGTCTATTGCCTTACCAATGTCGTGAAGGAGTCCGGCCCTCTTCGCCTTTTTAACGTTCAAGCCCAGCTCAGCGGCCATGATACCGCAAAGGAAGGCAACTTCTATGGAGTGCTGATATACGTTTTGGGCAAATGAGGTCCTGTATTTAAGCTTTCCGATGAGTTTCTGCAGTTCATGGTTTATACCATGGACACCCACATGAAAGCTCGCTTGGTTCCCTGTCTCAAGGATAGTATCTTCCATTTCCCTGGATACTTTTTTGACCACTTCCTCAATTCGAGCAGGGTGGATTCTCCCATCATTGATGAGCACTTCAAGAGATAGTCTTGCAACCTCTCTTCTCACTGAATTGTACCCGGAAAGTATCACCGCTTCGGGTGTGTCGTCAATAATCAGGTCTATTCCGGTGGCTGCTTCCAATGCCCTGATATTTCGGCCCTCTCTACCGATTATTCTACCCTTCATTTCCTCGCCCGGGAGATTGACAACTGATACTGTTCGTTCAGCCACGTAATCCGCAGCATACCGACCTATGGCTGTTGTAATTATTTCCTTTGCCTTTTTGTCGGCAAGTGCGTTAGTTTCCTCTTCAGCTTGCCTTAACACCCTTGCCCTCTCAATACGAGTCTCGTCCTTGACCTGATTGAGCAGGATCTCTTTCGCGTCATTTGCCGTTAAGGACGCCACCTCCTCCAATTTTGTTCTTTGCTGGTCAATTAGTCTCTCTGCTTCAACAAGCTTCTCTTGTATCCGCTTTTGCGAGTTATCTAGGTCCCTTTCCTGTCTGGCCAGGCCGCGCTCTTTATTTTCAAGATGAGACATCTTACGCTCAAGGTTCTCATCTTTGCTTAAGAGCCTTGCCTCAAATGAAGAAAGCTCCGACCTGCGTTGTTTTATCTCGTTTTCAAGATCAGCCCTGGATTGCAGTAGCTTGTCCTTAGCCTGCAACAGGGTTTCTTTTCTAATTGTCTCAGCCTCTTTGTTTGCTGTCCTAATGATCTCGGCCGCATCTTGTTTCGCCGTCTGGATGCGACTTTTATCAATCATTCTGGCCACGGCGTATCCGCACGCCAGTCCAGTTAATACAGCGACAAGGGCTGGAATCAAATAATGCATCGATTCCACAACCCCTCCATGTATATCAAGGACAACGAGATATTGGGTAGGAACGACCGGATTAGTTAGTTAAAAAGTCCGAGCATTTTATAATCTGTGTCGCAAGAGGCGACATTAGGTCGATAACCTGACCATCATATATATGTGGTCCCCTGTCATTGACTAGGGAGTATACAATATCCCGTTAGTCCGCGTGCTAGTGTAATGACTAACTCGGTTTGGAGCCCCCGCGTAAGGCCGTGGAAGCGGATCTTTTGAACCTGGTTTCCCAGGTGGGCCCCTTGCTCCCGCTTCAGGCTGCCCGCTTCATGGCGGGTTTGCGCACCACGGAACTTTACAGCGCCCATTTTTTGAGTGTTGGCTCAAAAAAATGCCGCCCCACACGAGCCGCGCAGGGACAATTA
>CAZFJT010000388.1:0-3952 GCA_964519135.1 uncultured Syntrophales bacterium
TTCCCGCCTCCAGAGTGCGTATCACAGACATTCCCTGTCTGATCGCGAACTCCTCCATCCTGGAGTTCAGAGAAGAAACATTTCGAATTGTCCAGAGAATTACTATTACCAGCATTAGTAGGGCAAGCAGGACGATTGACAATACAGGTAAGTATCTTAGGATAGATTTGAGGTTCATGTTCCTATCTGGATTATTATTCTCAAGATCAGAGATATTTTCAGTATTGTCCCATTACCAGTCGGTCATGTAAAGAGACAGTGGCGCAAAGTGACTGTAAGACCCGCGTTTAATTATCTTGGAGGTCACTGGGGTAATTGAGCCATTTGAGTGAACCGCGATGAAATAGGGGCAAAGTTGGCGTCATTTTATGTTATAAATTGTTATATAACAGTTATTTAATTTATTATAATAATAATCTTATTAATATATTTGGTAATCTAATTAATATTATGAAACAAATTATGTTGAAAACATATCAGGGCTGTGTTATGAAGATGCTCAGAATTTAGCGTCATATTCGGCACAATTAATGCTCTCTTAGCCCATTGGTAGGGGGACTTTTGTCGAAGATGCTCGCTATGGAAAAATCAGTACAGTGAGAGTTTTCCAATGATCGACTCCAACGCACAACAAGCGGATTATTCGTACCTGGATAAAGGAAGAAAAAGTCTTGACCAGGGAGACCTTGCGGCCGCCCTGAAGCACTATGAAAAAGCATTCGACCCTGACGCGTTGGATGAGCAGGAAGCAAGGGAAATGCTCATTGACGCCAGAGCGTACATGTCCAGAAAGCATGTTATTGACGCGTTGGAGTCATTTGAAGAGGCCTTGACTTTGGGGACCGATGTTCAGAGAAAACAAGCCTTACAAGGAATTACTGATATAGCGGAGATAAGAGGAAGATTCAAGGGTTTGACTCAGGAGCTTAAAACCAGGCTCAAGAAAACAATGGGCTCTAAAAAGCTTGAGAAATATGGACTTTCCATACTCGAGACCGAAGAGAACATAGTCCTTATCTCAGAGCAAGCCAAGGAGGCTCTGCCCAAGACCCTTGCCAATGGGGCCAGGATAAGGCGTCTTACCGAAAGAATCCAGGACAATGATCTGCCTTTTGAAACCACAATATGCATTCCATATACCACTGAAGAGGATATTGATTACATAGTGAAGGTAGCCGCGGCTCTTCTGGGGCAACCAAAAAACAAAGGGTGAGAAATTCCTTCTTGTCATCACACATAAACCGGGCCGCGGATTTCCTATGGCCCCCCTTGAGATTAAATAAGCGACCCCTCCACATTCAGCTCGTACCCGTCCAGGATCTATTGGCCGATTCTTACCAACGCGCATTGTCGATTGGCCACGTCAAAATGTAAACCTTTTACTTCCCATCATGATTTTAATTGTGGTCATTGACAGATAGGCGTATTTGCTATATTTACAAGACCTCCTGAATATGCAGGGTTTGTAATTGGGTTCACAAAATTGGTCCCACGCGCCGGAGATTGATGATGAGAATTTTGGGTTTGGATATAGGGTCCAAAAGAATCGGAGTGGCGATAAGTGATGGGCTCGGTATAACAGCCCAAGGACTTGAAACAATCTCATCAAAGGGGCATAAAGCCGACATTGAAAGTATTAATAAGCTTGCTGTGAAAAATGGCGCATCAAAAATAGTTGTTGGTGTTCCTTTAAATATGGATGGAAGTGACAGCGAGCAAACATTAAAGGTCAAGGAATTCGCATCTCAGTTGAGCGAGCGGGTTGACGCGCGAGTGGAATTATGGGACGAAAGAATGAGCACAATGGCTGCCGAGCGGGTCCTGCTTGAGGCTGATATGAGCAGGGGCAAAAGGAAGAAGGTTATAGATAAAGTGGCAGCCGTAATAATACTACAGAGTTATCTCGATTATCAGACAAATAGGAGCCGTCTCGAGTCATGAGATTCTCGATCTTAGGTATCTTTAAGGCTGTAGTGGTATTGGTGATCCTCGCAGCGGTGGGATTGGTGGGATATTCAGCGTATAATAAAGTCCCGGCCATGATAAGCGATCTTCTCACAATCGAAAAAACCGAAAAAAAGGAAATAAGACAAGGTGAAGAAACACTGGTTGAGATCCCAAAGGGGGCCAGCTTGTCCAGAGTCGGCTCGATTCTGGAGAGCAAGGGCGTTATCTCAAGCGGCCTTGTATTCAAACTCGTGGCGATGATCAGAGGTGAACAGAGGAAAATAAAAGCCGGAGAGTATGTATTAAAAACCGGACAAGACGAGGGTGATGTGCTGGACCTGCTGATAAAGGGAGATACAAGGTCTTTTTCAGTGACGATACCAGAGGGGTACAATATATTCCAGATAGCCAAGCTTTTCGAGAAATGGGGGTTCATGAGTAAGAACGACTTTCTGAAGCTTGCGTCAGATAAAAAATTCTTGAAGGAGCTTGGAATTAGCGCGCCCACTTTTGAAGGTTTCCTGTTTCCTGACACATATTTCTTGAAAATGTCTGAAAAACACGACGGCAAGAAATTTATCAGGCGTATGGTCTCCAGATTTAATGAGATCTATGACGAGAACGTCAAGAACATAGCTGAAAAAAGTGGCTGGTCCAAGTTGCAGGTGGTTACGCTCGCCTCTTTAATCGAAAAAGAGGCAAGGGCTTCGGAACACCAATTGGTGGCTGCTGTTTTCCATAACAGGCTCAAGAAGAAAATGCTTATACAGAGTGATCCCACGGTCATATATGGAGTTAAGCCAATGGGATCCAAAATAACCAAAAAGGATCTCAGGAGTAAGCAGCCATACAACACATATACTAATCCAGGTCTTCCGCCGGGTCCAATTGCCAATCCAGGAAAGGCCTCTCTTGTAGCGGCCGTGAATCCGGCAAATGTGAATTATTTATATTTTGTGGCTAAAAACGACGGCACCCATCATTTTTCCAAAACCCTTAGAGAGCACATCAATAATGTGAACAAGTACCAGAGATCACGAAGAAGTCGCCCGGAAACCCAGGCCAGGAATTGAGTTTATTGTCGGCTTAAGTCTCATGACATGAAATATTTCAAGATAGTTCCCTTTCTCATAGTGACCCTGACTGGGGCCATCTATATTGTGAACATTGGGGATACCTTTATAAATTGGGACTTCACCGCGTATGGACAAATACTACTCGCCCAAGATTATTTACAAACATCCATAGCCCTGATCAATGATTTCAGCGGCAAGATAGTAACCGGTTACTACGCGCCACTGAGTTCGATAAGTCTCATGTTGGATAAGGCTCTGGTAGGCCAAGACCAGCCGGCGCCCTGGGCTACCAATATGGTGAACCTGGTTTTCCATTTGATCAATGGCGTCCTTTTGTTTTTTGTCACTGGCAAGCTTACCCAAAATCGGTGGATCACATGGTTTACAATGTTCCTGTTCTTGATCCACCCAATACAGGCCTCTTCAGTTCTATGGTTTGCCCAAAGAAAAGGACTGATGGCGTCAATGTTCTTTTTAGGGGGGGTATTGGCGTACACACACTGGAGAAAGGGGCATGGACCATATAGTCTAGTTCTGGTTTACATTCTCTTTATAGCCGGCTTGTTGTCAAAACCCACGACGGTTGTTTTGCCGGCCATCCTGCTGGCGGCCGACTATTTGCTTTTATTTGACAAGAATGGGAAAAACGCAGGCGCTGATTATTGGAAGGGCCTGCTTGCGCCGACAATCCCCATGTTCGCAATAGCCGCGGGGTTTGCCTGGTTGACAGCCGCAACCGAGCAGCCGGCGCAAATGTGGGCGCCCATCTATATACGCCCATTGATAGCGGCCACGGCAATCTGGTTCTACTTGTACAAGATAGTCGCGCCCTTTAATTATTCTCCGCTCTATTCCAAATGGAACATAGACCCGTATGAGCCAATATGGATAGCCTCTTTGTTGATGTTAATCGTGTGTTTGATCTTGGT
>CAZFJT010000389.1:0-2940 GCA_964519135.1 uncultured Syntrophales bacterium
CCCCGGACTCGCTTATCAGCACTAATGAATAACTGGATGATCGGTTGAATTTGGGTTTATGAGTCAGAGGGGGGGGAGTGGACGCTACGCCACTCTTCCGAGATAATCTGGAACCGCCGGCCTTTTCCTTCAGCCAGGACCATAGTTTTCCAACCTTTATCACTGTATCTGTCTCCTCGGAAGCTTTGTAGGAACGTTACCCTCAGTCCATACTTTAACTTTTTCGCGCTTATTTTATCAAGTTCTACTCTAATTATTTTGTATTTGTTAAAGAATTTTTGTTTCGAATTTTTGAATTCAGCAAGATTTTTTTCGTCCTGCTCGAACTTGGGATGATACATTTTTATGAATTCGTCAAGGTTTTTCTGCTCCCACGCTTGCTACCATGAACTCAGGAATTCCCTGACGCGCTCTCCCAGATCCTTGGGTTTTCCTTTGGAATTATTTTCTTTTTGCGCGTTATTCAGGGTTTCATCTTGGTAGCGCGCTGATTGATCGAATTCACCGTACCTGTTTTCTTCTGCGTTATTCATCAGGAGAGCCTGATTATCAATTGCTCTGTGTGAGGCCAAGGAAGCCGCAACCGGGTTGGTTCCTTTGGTTTCATGAGATTCTTCAGGGGCCGGTTCAGGGGGGCTATTGATTGCCGCGTCTTGTATGGAAGCCTGTCTCACTATAGGTTTGGCGCCTTTTATGGGCCCATATGATAACAATTCTACCATCAGTCTCTCTGGATTATTTTCCAAAGGCTGTTTTTCATTTCTTAACGCGTCAGGCATAAAAATGCTTTCAGCCTCCATCTCCGCTATCTTCTTCAATTGCACGCCTACCGCGGGCGCGGAGGGTCTGGGAGTGTCGTCTCCTTCTGACGCGGTGGTCGCCAATTCAGGTTCATCAGTTGATACAAGCCTGATCTTATAGTTACCTTCCTCCTCATTTTCCAGGGTGGGATCTTCGCCTAATTTAGCCAATAAGGTTCTCACAGGGAAGGAATCATCAATCATCTGATGATAATCCTCCGCGTATATTTTATAATCGCCCTCGTCCCTGAAATAGAGCACTTTTATGCCTGTGCTTCCATAGCTTTCGGACCTGTATATCTGAGTAAATATGGCGGTTATTATGTCGCCTTGTTTATATAGATAAATCTCTCCGAGGCGGACCATTATCTTTGAATACAGATCGTAGAGCTTACTTTTCTTGTCTCTCCACCCAAAGTAATCGTACCAGCCGGCCTGGAAATTCTTTGAATAATGGGACATATATCTATCTATGTCCTTGGATTCCCAAGCCGAGCGCCAGCCTTCTATTGCGTCCCTGATCTTTCGCTCTTGCTCTATTATCCGGGATCTTGGGACCATCTTAAGACTATCAACAATGATCAGGGGTGTCCCTTGTAGGCGTATATATTTCGACACCTGGATCAGGTCTTTGTTTTCCAGGGCCACACACCCATTGGAGTCAGGCCTGGGGCCTACAGGCTTATCCCTACCATGCAGCCATATGCCGTCCCCATTTTTTCCTTTGCGCTTATCAATGAAATTCGGGTAATCCGTGGTGAAAGCCCACAGTCCATATTTGGAAGGCAGTTGGGCGCCGTCTATGAGAGAACAGAAGAAGTACACGCCCTCTGGTGTCTTCATGTCTCCCCTGACCCACTTGTCTCCGGGATTCTCTCCTGTGGAACACCTAAAAGAATCGACTATTGACGCTTCACCGTTCTTTACACGCCACACTGAGAGTTTTTGTTCCGATTTATCCACAATTAACGCGTGAAACGAGCCTTCAGTCAACCCGGACAATAGAGGCGCAGGATGAAGCCTTTCCTTGGCCATGGCCACAGGATGCCACAATAATAATGCGATACATGCCGCACACAAGTAGATCAGCATGGGTCGCGCTATTTGGGAAGCGAAATATGTCCGTGAATAACTCACCATATTCTCTGCTTTACAATGTATTTGCGCAAAAGTCAATAGAAACTACTTTAACTTTTTTGATTAAAGTTCTATTTTAACTAACAAAAACTCGCTCAAATGTCTGATCAACCCACCTGAGGCTATGCTCAAGACTAAAGGCCTCCGCCAGGGAATCCTCACCAATTGCGCCTATCACGTCCGGGTCTTGAGCCAATACTTCGTGAAAGGAGGTTTTTTCCTCCCAAGCCTTCATCGCGTTACGCTGAACAATAGAATAAGCCTCTTCCCTGGAAAGGCCCGAGTCAACCAACCTTATTAAAACCGCTTCAGAGAATATAAGGCCATTGGTCATATTGAGATTCTGCAACATCCTGTCTTCATAGACTGTTAGGTTTGCGATCACATTCGTCATCCTCGACAGCATGAAATCAACTAACGTGGTGGAATCAGGGCCTATTATCCGCTCGACCGATGAATGGGATATATCCCGCTCATGCCAAAGGGGCACATTCTCCATTGCCGCGAGGGCGTTACCCCGCACTATCCTGGCCAGGCCCGAGACATTCTCAGTAAGAACAGGGTTTCTTTTGTGGGGCATGGCTGAAGATCCTTTTTGCCCCTTGTGGAAGAACTCTTCAGCTTCAGCCACTTCCGTCCTTTGCAAATGCCTAATTTCCACGGCTATTTTTTCCAGGCTCGACGCTATAAGAGCCAAGGTGTTGAAATAATGGGCGTGTCTGTCTCTCTGGATCACCTGATTGCTCGCGGGCGCGGGCTTTAAACCCAGCCGATCCAGTATTGCTGTTTCCATATCAGGGCTGAGGTGTGTATATGTTCCAACCGCGCCTGAGATTTTACCCACACATATGGATTCCATAGCCTGGTCCCATCTTTTAAGGCCTCTGGCCATCTCATCGTAGAAAATGGCAAGTTTTAGCCCAAAAGTAACAGGCTCCGCGTGAATGCCATGGGAGCGGCCCACCATTGGTGTTTTCTTAAACTCAAAGGCCCTTTTCTTAAG
>CAZFJT010000389.1:2950-3948 GCA_964519135.1 uncultured Syntrophales bacterium
TCCTTTAGAAGCAGGGAAAGGGCTGTGTCCACTACATCGTACGATGTGAGCCCCCTATGAATGAATCTGGAATTCGCGCCCACATAATCGGCCACTGATGTTGTAAAGGCAATTACATCGTGCCTGATCACCTTTTCTATCTCGTCGATCCTGTTTGGGTCAAAGGACGCTTTTTCCCTTATTTCGCACATGTTGGCTTCAGGGATCACTCCCCTCTCCGCCCACGCCTCACATACAGCCAGCTCCACATCAAGCCACTTCTGGTATTTATTCTCTTGGGCCCAGAGTTTTCTCATGCGTTCAGTTGAGTATCTATGAATCACAGTTTTTTCCTTTTATGAACAGTAAGGGTCCGGTTCAGTGCGTTGTCTTGATTAATGTTTATTATTGGGCAAATATATTGCCCATCGCGTATTGAAATTGAGATTATTCCCCTTTTAATCCCCCACAAAAGGTCAGCTGGGATTTGGGCGCCAAAACCTTAAAATTCCCGGATCGATCAAAAATATACCGGTACTTAATGCTATCATGGTCATTTTAAAGATTGCAAACCTTAAGAGTTTCAGGTTCCCACTTTTTCGTAAGTTTTTTTGTGGTTGACGCCCAACTAAGCATAGGATCCTATTACTTTGCGCGTTTAATTAGTTTTTTTACCCCAAGCGATTTTTTTTGCTTATTTCGTTTGACTAGTTCAAATTGATAATTAATCTTCATTTAGATTTCGCGCTTGGGCGCTTTGCTTAAAAATAATTGTGAGAAGAGTTATAAGTTAGAAAATTGAGAATAGACTGGATGGAGGGGACTTTGCCTGAACGGAAAGTCCTCTTGGGGTTCTGGGGCGCCGATATGACCTTTTTTGCTCATTGGAACCTATCATAAGCGCCGGAAAAGCAGGGTCCCTAGCGCGTAATACATTATTATCATGTTGTTATTGTTACTTTATCAACACGGAGGAGAAAATGACCACAGAAGTTAGGGCTTGGAGCGCTGTCAGGGAC
>CAZFJT010000390.1:0-3946 GCA_964519135.1 uncultured Syntrophales bacterium
CCCCATCCAATCGAACCGGGCGCAGAACCGCTTCAAGCCCGGTGGACTATTACATTTATTATTATATTATAAGCATAAAACTCCATATAGCGTGAGGGACAAAATTTATTGCCAAGATATTATAATCACGGCTAATTTCATATTAGCATATTGTTAGAAAATTTAAATAAAAAAGAATAATAAATAATAATTGTTTTTGTTATGTCTGATTATTCAACAAATAGATAATGTAAACTATTTTTTATTGTAGAATATTTAGACAATAATCTTAGCCTGCTATAGATTCTTGCCTTCCTTCAACTTCCTGACCGCGTCTTCAGCTTGTTCTTGGACCCTGTTCATCTCATCCTCAATTTCCTGGCGTATACGCTCATAGTCCGCTCCTTTGAGCCCGTCCGGAACATAGGTCGGTTTCCCCCAAGCTAGAACTATTGTGCTAAATGGCAGAGGCAATATCATTTTATCCCATGAACTGAATTGCAGTTGCCTCGTGGCCCAGCTCACATATGGAACCACAGGTTGGCCGGTCTTGCGGGCAATCATCACTATTCCCATTTTGACTTGTCTTGAGGGCCCCCTTGGCGCGTCAACAGCCAGGCCTGAACAGTAATTATTTTTATCTATCATTTCAACAAGTTCCCTGAGGGCTTTTCTGCCGTGGCTGGATGAGGAGCCCCTTGTGGTGTCATAGCCCATTCTCCTAAGGCTCCTGTCTATGATCTCCCCGTCCCAGGACCTGCTAACCATTACGACTCCAGGGTAGCGCCGGCAATAGTAAACAGGAAACAGCATTGTCCCGTGAAAACAAGCGCAAGTGAATGGCATTTTCTTACAAATCTCTTCTTCGTACTCTTTGTTCAAAATGACCTTTTTTGTAGTGAGATCAACGATTTTGAAATAATATGACACCAATCTTGGAACAAGAAAAAGAATCGCCTTGAACCAGAGCTTGTCACCCTTTTCCTTTCTTCCGGTTTTCCCTGAATGATCTTTATTGTCTTGCACGTTCTCGGTAATGGTCGGTTTATGTTCCAACTAACTGCGCCTCCGGTTCGTAAATCTTTATCACCTGGATGAGATTCCAACTCATATATTGTCTTTTTGCAATTATTTATATTACGCGGATAAATGTAACCAATAGCTTTCTCTAAAAAAAGAGCTACTTTAGATTGAGGCCTGAAAAATGGCTCTGGGAAATTAGAAAACAAATGTATAAAATAAAAAGATAGTATGCAATTGGGTGCGCAGATTTAATGTAAAGCGCGATAGTGAACGAACCAAGGGGGGTTTCCTTCCTTCTAACTTACCAGGGTAATTGTTATGTACAGGATCCGCGCTAATCAGATTGTTGAGGACATACGCTCAGGCGTGTCAGATGAAGAATTGAAAAAGAAATATGGCCTTTCATTGAGAGGGTTGCAGAGGGCCTTAAAGACACTGACACTGGAGAAGGCAGTAAGCCACGGGGAAATGTACAAGAGATCGAGCGCGTACAGGAGCATAGTCGAAATATTAGACTCCAGGAACGCCCCGAGAATTTACGTGCCGATTGCAATAAGGGTTTTCAATGTGGAAACCAGCCAGAGAGGTTTTGTCCGGGATGTTTCTGAGACTGGATTGAAAGTGGCTGGTATCAGCGCAAATGTGGGAGACATAGTTTCACTGAGTCTTCCCTTAAAGGAATTGGTCACCGCTGAACCCATTGAATTCCAGGCAGTATGTAGATGGGCCAAAAAAGAGGGTAGAATAAAGAGATACACTGTGTGTGGCTTTGAGATATCTAGTTTGAGTGAAGGAGCGAAAAGAGGCTATGAAGAGCTGTTGGATGTCTTTAAATATCAGGAAAATATGAGAGTGAGCGCGGTCTCTTCCCCTTTGGATCTTCAAGAGCTTGTCAAATCAGCCACAGCAATGAGCGATGAAGTGGAAGGGCCAAAATTTTCAGGCCAGGTGGATGGAGTTGATATTTTGGAATTCATACAGTTTCTGATGCTCAGCGGAAAAAAGACCCGTGTGGACATAAATTCAGACAGTGGTGATGAATGCCAATTACACTTGGAAGATGGAAGAATAGTTCAGGCCACATATGGAGAAAAAAACGGAGTCGAGGCGTTCTTTGAATGTATGAAATTGAATAGTGGTAGCTTCAGGGCCAGGCCTTGTAATGAAACCATTGAAAAATCCATAAAAGAACCAGGGGACTTTCTCATCTTCGAAGCGGCCAGGAGGAGGGATATTATGGCCTGTGAATAGACTTGGAAGTAAACCGATTTTTATACTATGGACAATTAACCAAAATGGTCGAGATATACTCACAAGCCCTTGGGTCACCTTTTAATTCCCTAAGATTTTTTACCAGTCTTTGACCCTCAAGCCCTACCTTTGCCGCATAGACAGAGCGCTCCATAAGATTCAGTTCATCCAAAAGGTCTAAAATCTTATCCAGCCTTTTTCCAACCTTCATTATCACCACAGAGCCCTTGGCTTTTAGCGCGCTTTCCAATAACTCAAGGTTTTCAGAGGATGGTAAAATGGTCACAGGATTCTTGGCCACAGCCAATGGGAAGCCCGTCAAAGCCGCAACCGCGCTGAACGCGGTTATGCCGGGTATAATTGAGATTTGAGCTTCAGGGAGTATTGTCCGGAGGGTTCTGGCCACATAGGTAAATGTGGAATACAATGTGGAATCACCCAATGTTAGAAAGCACGCGTCTTCACCATTGACCAATGGTTCGGAAATGGAATGCGCGTTTTGCCTCCAACTTTCCTGCAATAGGTCCTCGTCCTTAGTCATAGGGAAAACGAGTTCCTTTACAATTGCTGATTCATTCAAAAAAGATTTTGCTATTGCCAGGGCCTTGCTCTCCCTTTCCTGTCTTGATCTGGGCGCGAAAACATACTTGGCCGCGCCCAGAATATTCGCAGCCTTTACTGTAATCAATTCAGGATCTCCAGGACCAACGCCTATACCGTGCAACACACCAATTCTCAATTGGATTCTCCTGGCAATAATAACAACTTGTTTTCAAAGAGTTAACACCGCCAAACCTATATTGGAGTGGTTTGAAGGGGCGGTGTTAATTCTTATGCGCTAACCTGTCAGCGCGTGTCTTGCTGAATTAGAAATGGGAGTACGCCGCCTTCATATGATCTATCCAAATATCAACAATCTCGGGAATCTCCGCGGTTCCTTTGAGTATGCATTCAACTTCGTATCCCTTTTTCTTAAGGATCGAAGACCAGCTATCCTCCTCTGCTCCGCACATGTCATTTCTCGCATGATCTCCGGCCACTGACATAAAGGGCATAAGATAAATCTTTTTCACGCCCTTCTCCTTAAGTATGGGCGTAAAATCATCCAAAGTGGGCTGACCTTCAACTGTTCCAACGTATGTATTCCCATCGACTCGTGAGATCCAATAATTCATGGCCGCGTACGCGTCATCAGCAGGATGATGTTCAGAGCCGTGACCCATCAATATAAGAGCTTCCTCAGGTTTCCTGCTTTTGGGCAATTGTTTTAGTAAGGCTTTTGCCACTCTCTCATGGTCTTCCCTTGAGGCAAGCAATGGCCTGGAAACTAGGATTCTCTTGATTCCACCATTCATTTGGTCGAACAGATGGGAGTTGATATGAAGGTCATGGAATTCCTCGCCTGCAATGGTGTGAAATGATGCCACCAACACATGGGTGAAATCGTCTTCGGACATTTTAGCCAGAGCGACCACCGGTGAATCAAGGGTTTTGCCTTCCTTTGCCAGCTTAGCCCTAATTATCTTTGAGGTGTAGGCCCACCTGACTTCAATTCCTGGAAAGGCCTCTTTGACCTGTTTATCGATTTGATCAAAAGCTTTCTGGGCTTCTGGTATGCTTGTGCCAAAGACCACGATCAGGATACCTTTTTTAATGGGCTTCTCTGAACCATGTCCTCCAGAGGCCACAACAG
>CAZFJT010000391.1:0-3903 GCA_964519135.1 uncultured Syntrophales bacterium
TTTAACAACAGTCGATGACTTTCATGTTTCGTTGTCGCTTTTATGCGATGGGAGTTGGTATTAGCAATAGCTTCACCTTTTGCCAAGTCCGGTTTCAAATGGCCTTTGCAGGATGTACCCATATTTATCCACAAGGACCCAAGGGTCCAATGAGCCGTTCATTATCATCTTAAAAGATCTCTCTCCATCGCCTCTGGTCAAGGTAGTCCTTCTCATGGCGTAGATGTGTGAAAATGGTTGATTGAGGCCATTGATTGCGGTTATCGCGTATTTGTAACCCACATCTCTAGCCTTTTCAGCTATTTTTGAATTGAAATCCCTCATTGTTCCATAAGGATAAGATAATCCTATTTCAACGGCGCCAAGCTCGGATTTCAATCTCTTATGGGAATGGGCCAACTCCTTTTCCAGTTTCGTTGAATCAAGTGAACCCAGGCTGGGATGGGTTACAGTGTGTGATCCTATACTGAAACCGGCCCTAAAAAGTTCCTTTACCCCCTCCCAATCCAAGTACTTCTCAGAATTTGCCTCTAACTCCCCATCAACTATTCCTGTAATGATGAAGAAAGTGGCCGTAAGTCCCAGCCTGGATAGAATTTCACCCACATATTGGTTATATTCAGAATAACCGTCATCGAATGTCACGCAAACCGAGCGCGGTTCCAAAGATACACCAGAAGATATCATGCCAGACGCTTCCATCAGATCAATGACCCTGTAATTATCGGCCAGATATTCCATATGAGATTCAAAATGTTTCCTGGAAACAGCAAAGGAGTCTTCTGGTTCGTCCTGGACCCTGTGATAGGTGAGAATCCTGAGTCCATTCCTGAAATAGGCGCTCTTTGAGTATAAAAAAGACAATCCGGAATAGGTCATCCCACCTTCCAACGCCCATTTTAGGCCTCTTTTAAGGCCCCATCGCATATTCTTGTATATAGGGGACATATATCGCCTCAAATTACTCAAAATAAAAAATTAGTCTACAATTCCCATGATTTTGCAACCATAACAGCTAGCTACTATAAATCTCCGCCCAGGGCATATTCAAAGATATAATCGGCCCTAAATATTCGAACATTGCCCATTACAAGAAAAAGAGATTATCGTAATACAAGAATAATAATTATTGATCATAGAGGCGAAAGATGAAAGTTGAACTGAAACTATACGCTTCATATAGGGATCATTTACCTGAAGGAACCCACGGCGACATCGCTCAGATGGAACTAAAGGTAGGATCAACCATAAACGACCTTATGAAAGAAATAGAGTTGGCCGAAGAAAAACCCAAAATAATCTTTAAGAACGGCAAGCACGCCAAACCGGAGTCAATAATAGAAGACGGCGACAGTGTGGCCATCTTCCCTCCGGTGGCAGGTGGATGAAAAAATAAGGGAGCGAATAATTTCATCTCAGAATTAAAAACTCTAACAGAGGGGCATGACAACACGCCATAGCTAAAATAAATCAACGAAAAGGAGCTATCTTCTTGATGGATAAACGAATATTGTTTTCTTATGTTGAACTGATGTGTCCAGTCTTTGAATTAAGCTCATAATCAGCTATCAAAATATCCGCAGATATTCCAAGGCCTTTACTGAGGTTACGAACCATTTCAATGCTCAACTTTCTCCTGCGATTCAATATTTCTGCAACGCGACCACGATGCCCAATGAATGGTTCAAGGTCTTTTCGAGTAAGTCCCATTTGATCCATTCTAAAATTGATCGCCTCAATGGGATCCGGTGGATCCACCGGATAATACTTGTTTTCATATGCCTCAACCAGGGTTGCCAAGACGTCCAACTCCTCGGATTCCTCTGATCCTGTTTTGGCTTCCCATATTTCTTCGATTCTTGCCAAAGTTGCTTTGTAATCATCTTCTGTTCGAATAGGCTTTATATCCATATCAACACCTCTGTTGTTATGAGTTGACTGTTTTCAAACTGTTAGAGCGTCTATTTCATCGTACTCTGCATGGGTCCCAATAAATCGTATGAAGATCAAACCCATATCGTATTTTATTGCTATTACAAGTCTGTAATCATTACCTTTAATTTTAAAAATTGCTCTGTCAGCGCCAATTGTGCGGGCATTAGGGAATTGGTTGGTAATATCCATGGGCGCCTTCCAATTGGCCTTCTTTGCTTCTTGATACCAAGCCTTTAATGGCTGTTCAGACTGAGTGTGTTTAGTCCAAAACTCACGTAGCGTCCTAACGGCAATGATCCTCATTTGGACACAATATCACGATCCCGTTATGGGATCAATAGCATTCCGCCGGTAGTATATACTCATAGATGGCAAGTATTGCTTATTATTTAATCTGGTGATACGGATCATGTCAGCCAAAGGCCGCAATCGGATCAGGGCGAATCGCGAGGGGCGCCATTAATGACCAGAGGGTTGAAAAGGGTTAATCAACCTAAGTCCGGAAACCTTTTCAAAATCGTTGGTGTTTCGAGTGATGAGAGGCAAGTCATGAGAAAGGGCTGAGGCTGCGATGATTACGTCCGGCAGTTTGACTGCCGACTCACGGCGAAGTCTGATAGTCGTCTGAATAATGGTCTCATCCAAGCTCAATTCAGTGAAAGTACTCAATAGTGAATCAGACGCCTGTCTGGAATCCTCGGAATGTCCTCTCCAACCAAGAACTTCAATTCGGGAAATCACAGAGATATATACCGGTTCTTCCAAAAGCCTTAATACTAGTTCTTCCGCAGGTGGATCGAGCCGGCCGTTCACATGATAGATGAGGATGTTAGTGTCGAACAGGTGTCCTTGATTCATTGATCCCAGTCCCGCTGCCAGTCGGACCGCATCTCTCGGACGTCTGCATCGATTTCCTCAATGGACTTGCCCGGCTTGAGGCGCCCCCTGGCCTTCTCAAAGGCCGCTTTTCTGAGAGCAACGGTTTGAGCGTCAGTCTCTTCTTCCAGGACTGTGACGAGCACTTTCATCCTTTTGGCTGAGGGCCTTTCGCTTACCCATGTGAGAACACTGTCCTCGCATATTGCTTCGTAGCTCTTTAGCACAACCTACCTCCGTTTTTCGGGATTTAGATGTGACCATAGCCGTTTGGCCAAACACTCTAAACCGGATGTAGTTCTATCCACAAATCACTTAAAAGCCACCTGTTTCATAGTATGACACGGTTTGGCTTTCTAGGCGAGCACAATCGCGCACATGATTTCCAGAATGACTGCCCGCCCTTCCCATGGCGGAATAAGGAATGGTCCGAAAGGCTTAGTCGGAGTATTCGGCTGGAAGATAAAATGGTTGAGCTATGATTTTCTTATCTTTTCTCTTAATGATTCCCGCTTTCTGAATATTCTCACAAACTCTTATTAAATGGTCTTCGGTAAGTTGACCAACAATTCTCGCTTGCCCATTCCTCATTCTTTTAAGGAACGTTTCAATATGAATCGAAATAATTGTCGTGCAAGATATGTACGATGCGTGATCAAGAAAGGATGAATAGTCATTAGGGTCCACATATATCTGGAGCTTCTTTAACTCAAGATTTCTCCTGATAAACCCCGTGAGCCTGGAATTAATGAGAATCGACTTTAGTTCTTTGTTGTCAGGATCATAACCCACTATTATGAATATCTTGTACTTTGCGTCTTCGATCTCGGCTACAAAGCCCCTGCAGACGGAACCTTTGTCCAGATCTGATAAAGACATTAATTACCAGTTCTCAAAAAACGCCTGATCTGATTCTTGTTTGCGGATGTGTGCAACTAGTTCGACGTCATCGCCTGCCAACTCCTCAGTTTTGATGTAGAAATTGCTAGATTTATTATAAACGGAGTCATGTGAATCATGCTTTAACTTAGAAAAACTTTTATGCGCATAAGATTCAAAAGCCCTGTCAAGTTCCTCAATATCTGATTCGGA
>CAZFJT010000392.1:0-3902 GCA_964519135.1 uncultured Syntrophales bacterium
GGATTCAGGGTAGCGGCGATGAAAATGAAGAGCCTTTCTACAAAAGAGGCCCAGGGCTTTTATTATGTGCATAAAGAAAGGCCTTTTTTTGGAGAGCTGGTTGAGTTCATGACATCCGGACCTGTTGTTTTGATGGTCCTGGAAGGGGACAACGTCATAGCTAGAAATAGAGAGATCATGGGCGCGACAGATCCCGCTGAGGCCGCGGAAGGGACCATACGTAAAATGTGGGCGGACAGCAAACAGAATAATATAGTCCATGGTTCGGATTCCAAAGAAAGCGCAGACTTTGAAATCGGATATTTTTTCAGTGGAATAGAAATCCGGTGATAATCGGATATTCCCAATGGACACGTCATGAGGGCGCCAATTGATGACTTCAACACCTGACACATCAAAGAGTAATAATCTCAAGCCGGACCTTACAGGTTTCACACTGGAAGAGCTTGAGGATTTTTTCTCAGGACTTGGAAAGGAAAAGTATCGTGGCGCCCAGGTGATGAAATGGATCCATCAACATGGGGTGGATTCCTTTGACAGGATGACCAACTTGGCTAAGGGGTTCAGGGATGAATTGAATGACAAGGCCTCCGTTTATGTCCCTGAAATAGTGGATGAAGCCGTATCAGAAGATGGAACGAAAAAGCTACTGCTCAGATTACGGGATGGTCTTACTGTTGAAACTGTTCTGATACCTTCGGCTGATCATGACACCATCTGCGTATCAACACAGGTTGGGTGCGCGATGGGATGCCGGATTTGCAGAACAGCCTCAATGGGGCTTGTGAGAAATCTATCCGCAGGTGAGATAGTCTCCCAACTACTGGCCATGAGGCGCCATTACCCGGAGTCCAAAATAACCAATATGGTGTTCATGGGAATGGGTGAACCTTTGGCCAATTTCGACAATTGCGCGAAGGCCGTGAAAATTCTCACCCATCCCAATGGTCCTGGAATATCATGGCGAAGGCTGACCATTTCCACCTCAGGGCTGATTCCTGGAATCAAAAGAATGGGCGAGGAAATAAGGGCAAAATTGGCGGTTAGCCTAAATGGGGTCACAGACGAGCAAAGGGACCTTATCATGCCCATTAATAGGAAATACCCAATTGCCGCGCTAATTGATGAATTGAAGAGGTTCCCTTTACCAAGGAGAGGCAGGATTACCATAGAGTACGTGTTGATACAAGGCCTCAATGATTCGGATTCCGACGCTAAGGCCTTGGTAAAACTGCTGAATCCCATTAGAGCAAAAGTGAATCTTATCGCTTTGAATGAAAATGTGGCCCGTGATCTAAAGGCGCCCGATTACGCAAGAGTTCTGAGATTCCAGGAAATACTCATGTCCAAATCACTAATGACGATTATCAGAAAATCCATGGGGCGGGATATTCTTGCCGCGTGCGGCCAACTGGCCGGAAGGGAAAAAAATGGAAGGCAATAGATTGGAGGAGATACTAAAAGCTCTCTCTGATCCTGGTATTTATCCCCATGGACCTGAATCGGTTCAATTGATTCAAACACATATATCCGCTGTATTCATTGCCCGCGACCTTGTCTATAAAGTGAAAAAGCCTGTAAATTTTGGGTTTCTGGACTTTTCCACCCTTGAAAAGAGACGCTACTACTGCCAGGAGGAGATCAGACTCAATTCCAGGTTCTCTGAAGGTATCTATCTTCGAGTAGATGACATCTATGAAGGACCAGGCGGAATAACCTTTGAAAAAACAGGGGCGCCTATCGAATGCGCTGTTGTCATGAGTCGCTTCCCAGCAAATAGAGAGCTGAAAAACATGCTGGATAACGAAGAAGTGGATGAGTCCACCCTGCTCCAGGTAGCTGATAAGGTGGCCCAGTTTCATTTAAAGGCTGAAACCAGCGACCATATAAGTAAATACGCGCTTCCTGAAAAAATATCAGAAAATCTTGAAGAAAATTTTGAACAGGCCTGGCCCTTTATTGGGAAAACCATTGAATTGCCGTCTTATAGAGAAATTTCCACCCAGGCCAGAGAATTTCTGGTAAGGGAGAACGACCTGTTTTTGGATAGGGTAAATCAAGGATTGGTCAAGGACTGCCACGGTGATTTGCATACTGATCATATAGTAATCCTGGACCAGGTCATGCTGGTGGATTGTATAGAGTTCAACGAGAGATTCAGGTACCAGGATACCGCGTCCGATCTGGCCTTTTTACTAATGGATCTTGATTTTAGAGGATTCCCCGGTTTTGGTAAGAAGGTTATCGAACGGTACATAGAAAAAACAGGAGATTCACAGTGTTTGAAATTAATGGATTTCTATAAAACATATAGGGCATTTGTAAGGGGAAAGGTGGAAAGTTTTAGTCTCGACTCTGAGGAAATATCCCTGGAGGATCGGGAGATGTCCAGGCAAACCGCAAGACACTATTTTGATCTTTCCAGGACATATCTCAGGCCCCCTAAATCATTTCTTGTAATATTTTGTGGATTAATGGGGTCAGGTAAGACCTATTTGTCCGAAAGACTTGCATTCAGGATGGGAGTAGAGATAATCCGCTCTGATATTGTTCGAAAGCGAATGTTTAATGTATCTGAAAATGAACATCGTCTTGACAAGTTCGGCCAAGGGATTTATAGCCTCAGTGCAACGGACAGGGTCTATGAAGAGCTGTTGCGCCAAGCTGAACAATCAATGGAACAAGGCGCGTCAGTGATACTAGACGCTGCCTTTATAGATCGAGACAAAAGGGATCAAGCCCAAAGACTTGCCCTGAAGCGAGACATGGACTTTTTGATAGTCCATTGCGTGGCGCCTGAAAAAATTATTGAAAAGAGGCTCAAAGCGCGTATAAAGGATAAATCCGAACCCTCGGACGGAAGGTGGGAGCTTTATCACGCGCAAGAGAAATCTTTTCAGCCGATCGGACAGGACGAGCGGGAGTATTGCGTCGAATGGGACTCATCCCAGGCGCCTGGTCCTTTTTTGGTAAATCTGGCCAGGGAACTCACTGTTCATTGATCCCATTCAGTCAGTGACCGTATTAAGACCTTGGAATATTAATTCAAAGAGGCTCGACCAAATTCTTGATATCAAATATTGGGCGGGACATCACAATCAGGCCATTTCAGGGAGAGGTAGGCTTCCATGAGAACGCTAAAGCTCGTGGCCAAAATATTGGTTTTTGTTTTATTATCAGGATGTGTTCCACAATCGAACACCCCAAAGGACGAAATCGAAAAGCTTGTATCAATTCATTACAAGGGCGCGATAAAATTTCTCCAGGAAGGCAAGGCCACAAAAGCTCTTAGGGAGTTGCAGGCCGCTGAAAAACTGGATCCTGATAATCCGGATGTTGAGCATGCAATAGGGTTGGCCTACCAAGGTCAAAGCAGATACGACTTGGCCTTGAAACAGTATAAGAGAGCGCTGGAGTTGGACCCGGCCATGACTGAAGCGAGATTGAACATGGGCACTATATACCTCATAAAGGCTCAGTATGATGAGGCAATAAACCAGTTTCAAGCATGCTTGAAGGACCCTGATTACAAAACCCCTGAAAAGGCCCAGTACAATCTTGGAGTGGCCTATTTCCACAAAAAAGAGATCGACAAGGCCATAAGTCACTATGAGAAAGCCATTGCAATGAAACCCGGCCAGCCGGATGATTACTCCCACGCTCTTTACAACCTGGCCTTTTGCTACGAGGAGAAAAAAGATTATTTAAATGCCCTGAAATATTACAAAAAAGCCATTGAAGTCGTTCCGAACTTTAAGGACGCCCTTTTCAGAATAGGATTGATAAAAAAGGACCTAGGCGCGTTTGGGGAAGCAGCGGCCATATTTAAAGCTGTCTCTTATACACAATCTGACGCTGCCGACGACTAGTCGAGTGTAGGTGTCGGGGGGGGGCGGGTGCGT
>CAZFJT010000393.1:0-3902 GCA_964519135.1 uncultured Syntrophales bacterium
CAGGTACATTGTGCAGCCGTTCAGAAATGTGAGTGTGCTGGATGAGTCCTTGCAGTCAGTCTCTGAGTTCGACTGCGTAAGGATGGAGAGGATAAAAGGGTTATTTGAAAACAACCCCATTAAGCTCATGGCTTCTTGATGTGAAGATAGATGATAGATAGGTCTTTTATAGGTAAAGAGTATCCTGAGTTTTCAGTTATCATCGAGCATGACCTGGTAGCCCGGTTCAATTCCTTGTTGGAGAACGCTTGTGGGGCGCATGGGGACCGATCGCAATGGAATGACCATGATGGCTTGGGAACTACAATACCATTGGCTTGGCCATCCATACTCACCTTTCATGGGACTGCTTGCCTGATAAGTGTTTGGGAGGATCTGGGAATAGATCCAGTGAGAACTCGTATTGTTGAGGAGAGCTTTAATTTCCTGAAGTTTCCTGAGCCTGGTGAGGAGTTGAAGGGGAGCCTCTGCGTGGAAGAGATCGAGGAGAAGATCAGCCCTGATGGGGGAATAGAAGAACAACTGGATCTTTCCGTGGAATTCAGTTCATTGGAAGGGGAGCTGCTTGCCACTTATACATGTTCATATCGAATTCCATTGGTAAAAGGCGCGACAGCGGATCTGCTGGACTGAAACGAAAGCCGACCGCCCCAGTGGGCCCTGTGACCATATAGAGATGATATCCCATAATTAGCGCCTGGAAATAGCTAGCCCGGGAACCTTTCAGTTACTTTCCCAAGATCACATGGTACCATGGAGTCATGATAAATATCTCTCAATCTTTGAAGCCGCTCAAGGGACCCTTGAACATTTTCAGGCCCGATATCTCCATTTTTTAAAGCTTCCCCAATAGATTTTTTCACAGTAAAGGCCTTTTCAGGCTTATTGCAGATCAGCAGAAGGTCCGCGCCAGCCTTTTTTGCCAATGTCCCGGCTTTGTTGGTTTCGAATCTAGTGGTAATCGCGCCCATGTCCAGGTCATCAGTTACTATGACTCCAGAATATTTCATATCGCGCCTTAAAAGCTTCTGCAGGGCTTCTGGTGAGACTGTGGCCGGCAATTCATTATCTATCGCGGTATGGAGAACATGCGCGGTCATAATCATTTCCACCCTTGATTCAATGGCCATCCTGAAAGGGAGCAGATCCTTTGATTCAATTAACTCATATTCCCTTTCATCCACAGGCAGCTCAAGATGTGAATCAACAGTTACTCCTCCGTGGCCAGGGAAGTGCTTTGAACAGGGGATTATCCCGTTTTGCCTCATGGTTTCTATTACCAGTTTCCCAAGTTCAGCCACAACCAATGGGTCTGAACCATATGATCTGTCTCCGATTACGCTATTTTCCTGATCGATCCCATTTTGTACCACATCCATCACAGGCGCGAAATCCACATTGAAACCAACCATCCTGAGTTCATTGGCTGTTGTGGATGCGAAATCCCTCACAGAAGCGGCTGGATCAGGGGACTCAGCCAGGGATTTGGCAGGGCCGAATTCGGAAAATGGTTTGAATAGCCTGCGGACACGTCCCCCTTCCTGGTCCACACCTATGAACAGACCACGATTAAGTTTTTTAATAGCGTAAGATTGTATTTGGTGATTTAGCTCAGCCACCTGAAGGGGCGAGAGTATATTTCTTTTAAATAGTATAACTCCCGCGGGTCTTAATTGGTCAATTAATGATCGAATTTCGTGGTCAAAAGAGTCTCCGTGAAATCCGACCATAAATAGTCCGCCCAGCTCATCCATGAGCGTCTTGGTCATGAGTTTATCCTGTATTTGATTAATGACTAGAGGTAACTGTGTAAACCAGGGAGATAATTTACTCCAAAATAGGTGAAAAGCACCGCGGCAAAACCAATAACCGACAGAACTGCGGTGCTAAGGCCGGACCAGTGTCTTGCCAGTCTCGCGTGAAGAAACGCGGAGTATATTAGCCAGGTAATCAGTGACCATGTCTCCTTGGGATCCCATGACCAGTACGCTCCCCAGGCGTAATCAGCCCAGGCCGCGCCAGTAATGATGCCTATTGTGAGCATGGGAAATCCAGCCAGCACTGCTCTGTAAACTATTTCATCCAATATTGCAGCGCTCTTGGCGTGAGGTTTTTCTTTTGTGGAGGTGAGGTTCATAAAAATGAGGACCACAGCCGCGATAAATGAGATCGCGAATCCTGCGTAACCAAGAAAACATGTTACCACATGGGCTATAAGCCAATTGGATTGAAGGGCTGGAATCAGGGGCTCAATATCAGGGTCCATGAGGAATGTGGAGGCCATTGTGAGAAATATAAGCGGCATGCCTAATACAACAATTATGTCGGACTTGAACTTGAACTTGGTCAATATAACCGCCAACCCTAGAGTCCAGGCAAAAAAGATCATGGATTCATAGAAATTTGTCAATGGCGCGTGGCCGATCCCTAACTTGTACGACTCCACCCACCTGAGTCCTATGTTGGCGGTGTGGAATATCCATATTAGGATTAATATTCTAAAAACAGCCTTTCTGAATCCGGATCCTTCGTGTGATGATATATACGCGATCAGGGTAATCACACCCAAAACTAGATATGCAAAAGTCAAATATGTATTGATTGCAACGCTGGTCATGTTCAATCCATTTAATAATTTTTCTGTTATTCTCGTGGTTTTATATATTATTCTATTATAAACTCTAATGCTTATCTCATGTGCCCGATAGTCCCAACGCGTCTTTAACCGCTTGATCGATTCCTTGCCTGAATTCCTTCCTGGACCTCTTGCTTCTTCCCCTGATTAGTATGCTGGCGCCACCTTCTGTGAGTTCTTCCACATGCGCGGCCACCCTTCTATGATTTGTGAACAGAGTGAGAAGGAACCCTGCTATCAGGAGGATACAACCCAGCCATACCAAAGGGGTCCCAGGATCATAGGATACCTGTATCCCAGAGGAGTATAATGGTTTATAACCCAGAAATTCGATCTTGATATCATCTATCTCCACAGGCTCAGCGCTGTTCTCCACAAGCCTTAAGGGGGTGGGTCTCGCGCCTTTTCTTTCGACAACAGCTTCCAACACTGCGGGATTTGCTCCGCCTCCAGGGTCCAGCCTCATTAAAAAAAGCTTGGACAGAGTGTCAAATAGTTGCACAGGCTCACCGGGGCCCGCCTCGATCTTCTTTGATGCGCCGTTTTCCCTGGTGAGCGACAATGTTACCTTGTCAACCCCTCTCATGTTGTAATCTGACTGGTACAAGGATATTCCTCTATGGGTCAGAGGGTGGTTTACAAGTATGTATGAATCCAAAAGGGTTTCATTATTCTCGATTATCCTTAGATCGCTCCTGAATTCTTTAGGCGCGCCGGTATCGTATTTTTTTAAAGTAAATTTATCCAGGTGTATCTCAAATGGAAGTTCCAGTTTCTGACCGGCTGGAAAAAGTCGTATAATGTTTCCGGATTTGCCCTCTAAAAGAGATATGCGTCCCTTGAAACCGTAAACCATTCCAATGAGGCCGCCTAACATTATGAGGATAATAGAAATATGGGCCAATGGAAAGCCGATCTCCTGAACCCTGTGCTTGATCCATAGAAGGGATTCCTTTTCCCCATCTATCTCAAGCTTCTGAGGAGACGATCCCATATGAGCCTTCAATGCATCCTTGATCTTTTCCTCAGCTTCAGGTCTGGGCAAGTCCACTGAGTAATCGAATTTGAATGAGAACTTTTTCGAATCTCTTTTCCAATCTGAAACGACCTTGGGCCATCTGACGTACAGGCAGGCGATCAACTGAATCGCAAGAATCAACAGGAGAAATATATACCACCAACTACTGTAAAGCCTATGAAGGTCCAATATGGCTGTGAGCGTGAGGATCATTGGGCTCAGCATTCCGGACAATTGGTCCAGTGTTTT
>CAZFJT010000394.1:0-3893 GCA_964519135.1 uncultured Syntrophales bacterium
ATACACCGCTGAAGCCACAGCCTGGGCGCCTTTTATGCCCTCTGGATGATTATGTGTAACCTGGGCGCTTTTCTTTGCTTCATACAGGACCTTTTCTATGGGGGAATAAGCAAAACCAACAGGGCTCACTCTCATGGCCGACCCGTTGCCCCAGCTATTATAAGGGCCCATTGTATCTGATGAGGCCCATTTAATGAAGCTCCCGCCATATCCGGCCATTGGATCGCTACGGAAATACTCCCTGTACACGCAGCCATAATCTTTACCGGTCAATATAGCGTCAGCGGTTGCAACGGTTAGAACCGTATCGTCCGTATATGTTGAGGATTTCTTAAAAAGGGGGAAGTTCTCGGATTTTAAGTTGTGACGTTCATAAACTGAGCCAATTATGTCTCCAGCGATTGCGCCTATCATCTTTATCCGCCTTGATACATAGGTAGATGGAGGATCATTACTCTGCTATTTTGCTTGATTGATGCGCTCCTTCATTTCTTATTTCTCTTAGAATCGTGTCCACCCTGGACGCTGTACTATCTATCTCCCTTGCCAAATCCTTTGCCTTTTTCCCGCCGTCCCTATCAAGCTCCCTTAGAGAATCAAGGGCTCTACGGGCTGATTCCGTAAGATCCGAAAGCTCCTGGTTCATCTCCATCCTGGTCTCATCATCCTTACCAACCATCGACGCGCTGACGCTAATACCGGTTTCAATTGCGTGGGGAAGCTTTTCGTATAAAGGGCCTTTTGTCCCTCCAGCCGCGTGGGAAGCCACTGTATCAGTACTAAGTATCCTTTTAAGGGCAAATATGTGTCTCACAAAATCCTTAAGCCCTTCTCTGGCCCTTGGATCCAACTCCCCTAATTTGCTTCCATATAACTGCGCAACCTCGACCCACCGATTATCATCTCGATCCACATCCAAAAGAGAGGCCAGTGGTGTTTCCGGTTTAGATGAAAAGGCCACCAGAAATGGAGCGCCAAGGGCCACAGCAAATAGAAAAAGCCCGAACAGGCCTCCACTCAATAGGGCCAATATCAGGGAAAAAGCCGATATCCCAAGCCCCCAATTGAGTAGCTTGGGCCAGACACCGGATTCTTGCTCAATCCTTTCAATTTTCCCATGAACTTTCATTGTTCCCAAAGCGTCCAGAACTCGCCTTGCCGAGGCCTCCTCCAATCCAGAGGCTATTATCGCGCCTTTTCTCGCCAGCCGCTTCTCTGAGTCCAGATAGCTGATACTCGGGAACCACTCCTGTAGGGTTTTAACTACCTTTTGCCTGATTTGCGACCTATGAACATCGTCTATACGAACAATGAAACGGCCGCGACTGATCACAGAAGGGAAAACCTCGCCGCACTCCAAACAGAATGGATCCTTTGCGTCTTGTTCAGCCGCGCATTTGGGACACTGGATTTCCACTGAATCGCTCAAAGTCCTACCCTAATATGATTACAGGCTTTTGTTGTCCAGATCAGAGATCAATGAATCAAAGGGCTCATCAATACCCATTGCCTGGGATATCCGCCTAAGGGCTGATATCTCTTCCTCGCTCACATGACCGTCCACCTTTGCCAGAAGCACGCATACTCTCAGGAACACCTTTCTGAGATATACAGTGTCCAGGCTATAGAGGAGCTCATCCAGAGAGAAAGGAATATTGGCCAATGATTCAATATCAACCTGAACATCGCCATCCTTGAGAAAATCTTCTATCAATTTCCTCTCACTGGCTGTTACTCCGTCCACCATGGCCAGGTGATACAGGCCGTGGGCCATGGCCCTTACCTGGTCAGGCCTAAGGGTCTTCTCAGGCTCATTACGCACTAACATATCTAAGACCTCCAAGAAAAAACCGCTGATAACCCCAACTATCGGGGCTCTTAATCAGGGACTATTAAATGGGTTTACCAATTGCCAATTCCATTTGCGTTGGGCTCCTCCACCGTTTTTCCGGCTCCTTTTCCAGGCATTTCACTATCATTGCGTCCAACCATTCAGGCAAAGTGTAATTATGTACTTTGGGCGGCGCTGTGAATCTTTTCATGTGCTGAAATCTGAATTCATCAAAACCTGGTCCAGTGAAAGGCTTAAGACCAGTGACCATCTCATAGAGCACCACGCCCAGAGCATATATATCCACTAGGTGTCCCTTGAGAAACTTCGCGTCAATAACGAACGACTCAGGCGCCAGTCCTTCCAATCCAATTCCAGGCTCCTGCCAAAGATAGCCCCTGGAACCCCTTGTCTCCAACAGCGCCTTGATGAACCCGCAATCATCAAGTTTGGCTACACCGGTTTCCCTGTCCAAAAGAATATTCGCCGACTTGAGTGAATAGTGGGGGAGCCTTCGCACCACTCCGTCCACTCCCCTGTGGGTATGGGCGTACCCAAGACCATTGAGCAACTGGGGGAGAAGCTGTATGACCTTATCAAGGCTCATTCCCTCTGGGTTCTGCTTGATCACCCACTCGAGACTCAATGGCATGAATTCATAGAGAAGCGCCTTAACACCCTCCACAGAGCCCGCGCCATAAAAGTCTATTATGTTCGGGTCCTGCATTCCTGACTGAATTTCTATTATCTTGGACACTATGCCCGGCAGATCGTCCTCTTCATCCATTTCAGAATGAAAGAGCTTCACTCCGATCGGGTCGCCATCACCTTCTGTGGGTTCGGCCTTGAAGACCACAGCCTTCTCACTGTACGCGGCCACTTCAGTGAGAACAAACTCAAATTCGCGGATCTGTGGGTTGACCCTTTTGTCCCATTCAATATTTTCTATGGGAACCCCAACCAGCCTCTCTATATACTCTGGAATCTCTACATCATCGTGCTTTTCGTGACCAAGGTCATCATCACCCAATTCCTGCACGGTTTCAGTATCGCTCTCTATGGTAGGGGGACTCTGTGATTGATTCGCGGCGTCTCGTTCAATCTGGTTGATCTTAGCGTGCGCGGCTTCGGCTGCCCTCATATCCATACCTATAACAGTATCGCCAAGATTTGGGGCCGCCGGCTCAACTACTCCGGTTTCCATCAACTCGTTCACTTCTGTCGCGTCAGCGCCGCACGCAGGGCATTGGTCGAAATGGGTCGGTTGAAGATGTCCGCAGATATCGCACGAGTATAGTGATTGAAGAAACTCTTTCTCTCGCCTGTGTGCTGCGTCCTCAATCCTTTTCGCGCGCTCAAAATAGTCTTTTTTATTAATTACACCTTCATTGACCAGCTTTTTTACAATGCCCAGCATCTGCCGGCCGGTTATATGGTATTTGGCCAGCATATCCTGATCTCTCACACCATTGCAGTAGTCCTTAACAAATTCTTGAGCGTTGAATTTATCAGTCATTTATCCCTCTTGGGAATTACCTGTGTAATGGAATGATTTTGAACAAGACCCCAAGCGCCCCTGATTAATAAATATTGTTTTATCCCTTTGTACGAATTCAGGGATCCCAATGGCGCATAATACCGTGAATCCCTGCGTGGTTTTATCAACAGGAATCAATAGTATACCACCCGGCCAATCTTTGCCATAAATTATTGTTTCGGACTTTTCGTGGAGATACTCTGATCCTTTATGCCATTGACGAGTCCTTTTTCACAAGCAAGTAAATTGAGCCAACCACTCCCACAACAAAAGATATCCAGTATTCCCATTGCCACAGGGCAAGCCAACAGCAATCTTCCGCGCGGCTTTGACCCAGCGCCGTTATTGAGCTCGCTATAAATTCTTCCATGTCGATCCTCCTGATATAATATAGTTTTTAATAGTTCACCTGGCGCCAATAGGTTCTGCGCCCGGTTCGATTGGATGGGGAGTTACTGCGCGTAGGGCGATAGATCCTTCGGCCAACGCCTCCTAAATAATGGAGTTGCTACACTGTATATACCG
>CAZFJT010000395.1:0-3885 GCA_964519135.1 uncultured Syntrophales bacterium
TATGGGCATATTTTTATGAGCCATTTCGCGTTTAATTTTGAGAACTGGTATAATTGCTGAAGGAGCTTCATAGAAGAACTTGTCTTGTCCCCGATGTCGCCATAATTGGATCTTTTCTTCAAGGTAAGGGAGATATGCGCGATAGTAGAAATCGATCTGATCCCGTCTAATTATCTTCATTGCAAAACGGAACAGCGCTTTGCTCACTAATTGATTGAGTCGTTCATAAAATGCACAGATAGGGTCTGCAAGGGGTCTTATCATGCTCCTTGCGGGAAGAATCGTAAAAGTCCAAGACTGACTATTCGTTGCCGAAGGGGCCATGGCGCCTATCTTAACTAGATCCTCAAGAATAGAACGCTCCACAGGTTTGTGCAAAAAATTGCGGCATGAACGCCGTGACGCCATCAGGCGAACCAACTGGCTGGTGTCAAAGTCCCCGTATCCTAGCCATCTTTTATCAAATTCTATTGTGGATAATTCCGACATGCTCTCGTCAATGGCGGGAACGGTTATTGCATCCTCAGGACAGACGGCGGCGCACTGGCCGCAGTTGAGAGATCGAATACCGTTTACCCTCGCCTTACCGCTGTCAAGTGAAATCGTGCGCATAGGGCAGACTGAAACACAAAGGCCACAGCCCGAACATTTGGTCTCGTCTATTGTGATGGTTACTATAAGGGGGCTTTTGCTATTGGTTTTCATATTAGTTTTGTGGCCCTTTCTTAGAGTCTTCATTATTTCAGGAACAATCTCTCAACGATTCCTAGGGGATGTTCTCCGATCAAGGAACAAGCGCCTCGGCGACAGCAGCTCAGGTATTCATAAAGCCGATTGTCCCGGACTGATTTATTTACATTGTGCCGGGGAGACTAATAAGACGCAATTCCGGGACGGATTCATTTGATTCCTGTCGGGATTCTCAATCCCAAAGGGCAAAAGAATTGCGGGGCCAATAGAATCTTGATGTCAGGCAAGAAAGCCTGTTTTCAAAGGAGACAAAATAGATAGATAATTACCGGTGGCTAATAAACGAAAAAACGAACGGTTTCAACTAGTGTGGAATAGAAGGAATTAGCATGGTGTTTCATGGGCGATACCCTCTTTTAACGTGTTTGGGGAGAATACCGAACTGCTTGCGGAAAGCCGCAGTGAAATGGCCGAATGAAGAATATCCCACTGCTGTTGCCACCTCGGAGACGTTTAAGTCCGATTCTAAGAGCATGATTCTGGCTTTCTCCATTCTCAAGCTTCTAAGATAACTGAAAACGCTTTGGCCGAAATTCTCTCGAAACCCTCGTTTCAACTTGAAGTCGTTTAGGCCTACCCTTCTGGCTAATTCCACGAGCCTTGGAGGATCGTCGAATTCTGCTTCAAGGATCCGGGTGACTTGCATAAGGCTCTCTCTATCAGATCGGCTGAGCTTTAACTTGTTATGCTGCTTGGGGGAGGCCAATAAATCCAGTTCCAGGGCAAGAATTTCCAAGGCCTTGCTCTCTATGAAAAGACTCCGCAACGGTCCGTCAATGGGGCAACGTAGAATTTGGTCAACTGATGAACGTAATGTTGGAGTCAATGGTCGCCATTCATTTTTAAGATCTTTGGTTCGCTCAGTGACTACGTCAATGCAACGCTCGGGAGTCGAGTCAAGGTATTGGGAAAATAGCTCAACAGCCGTTCGGACACTCAAGTGCAGTTCGACGATTCTGTGCGAATAGCCGGCTTGAATTCTCCAATGCTGTTCATCGCAATGATACCCACTAAAGACATTGCTGCCAGGAGAAAGTGAAATGCCGTACAAGGCGTTGTTCGGAGGGCCTTGCGACCAATGGGAGCGTCCATCAAGAACCAGTGAAAAGAAAAAACCAGGGTCGTTTGGTTGAATGTTTAGCCATACTTCTTCCTGAGCATCCAGATCCATAGCAAATAAGCGTAAACCTGGCCTCAAGGCAATAATTGAAGCTCCGCCTTTGTACACTGAACCGTCGCCGGAGATGATCTTCTCATAAACTGTATTGGTTTGAGGATCGAGAACGGAACTGAATGACTTCTTGAATTGTTCTGGATCAACCGGATTTGTGGAAGCGCCTGGAGATGAGATATTCATGTTCATTCCTCTATGGTTAGTCTGTATAATACCGGCTTATGCTTAAGGAACATTCGTGACTGCTGCTCACAATAACCTATGTATTTGCTGTGAGCGCCTGTAACCTTGAGATGAACAGCTGCCGCAAACCTGTACGAATATCGGCCTACCGGACCAAATTTTCAAAATACTCGAAAAATTGCAAGAAGGCTATTCTTAGACGGATAATTAGTGTTCCGAAAAGGATGCTTTTCGTGACCGAGTCAGTATATATCTTTTCAAACGATCACGAGTCCCCCGATCATATAGTTTCGATAAGCTACCACACTTGAGTGCGTTCCTAAACGCACGTATCTATGGGTTTTTTGTTTAAATGGTGTCATAGGCTAAGACAGTTTCCTTGTAACATGCGCGATACCTGCTTGGGAGCGCCCCAAAACGTTGCCTAAAGGAGGCGGAGAAATGCCCCAGTGAGGAATATCCAACTTCAAAAGCAACCTCTGTGACATTTAAATGACCTTGTTCGAGTAGACAGCGAGCTTTTTTCATGCGAAGCTCTCGAATGTAACCGAATACCGTGGTACCGAAAAGCTTTCTGAACCCCCGCTTGAGTTTGAATTCATTTGTGCCCGCGCGTCGGGCCAGCTCGATAAGACTCGGGGGTGAGACGAACTCCTGTTCCAGAATGAGCCGAGCCTCTTGAAGAGCTTTTTTTTCCAGCGCAGCCAAATCTGTTCTTGAACGGGAAGCCTCATCGTAAAAATCTTTAAGCGCTTCTGCTGTCCTTTTCAATGTCTCGGATTCACCGAATAGTTTCGGGCTCAATCCTGCATACGCGCAGAGAAAACGGCGGGCCTTATTCATCTCATGGGTTTCACGCAAATTGACATTGTCAGAAGATATTGTTGGCCTGTGAAACAGGTCTGATATTTCCTGATCTATTATTTCAAGGGCTTTTGCCTCCATAAATAGCGCACGCGCCTTGCCCTTTTGGTAGTGTCCGCATGTAAGCGCCTGAGACGCGATGCAATCGAGCCGGGGAGAAATTCTCCAGCGCATGGTCATGTCGAGGTTATTCAATTGGAGGCGCTCCAGCGCTCGTGTAGAAATGAATGTCGCAGCACAGTTTTGCGCCATACTATTCAAACGGTCCAAATCTATGGAAACCTTTATGAAAAGATGCGGGTTTTGTGCTCCAAGAAAAAGCCGAACTCGACCCGGTGGTTTAATCCCCAAAGTATTCAGTCCAGGATACAGAGCCGTTGGCGTTTCGGCTGAACCAAGGACCGGTGTTTTGCCGGAGTTGGATAGATTAGGAGTTATCAGAAACCAAACGCAAGGCTGATGGTGATCCAACACCAAGTAAAAATGTTCGGTTAAACGCAGGTTCGCAACGATTATTTCCAGGCCGACGCCTGGTCTGTGTACTTCAAGCCATCCGTCCGCCCTACTGGAGTAAGCTCCAACCTGAAACACCAAGTTCACGCTCTTAGTCTTGGACCATTCGCTCAGTGGCTCACCGGCCCATTGGTGCAGATCGTTCAGGGCGATGTTCACGACTTAATCCCTTTCAGGTAGTTTCTAGCCCGTTTGGGACAATGAGCCCAAGTTCATGTTACCGTCCGGTCTTTCGCTCCGTTTGATCAACTCTCCCCGATCATCATAATGGGCTTTATACCATTCTAAGCCTTTACAGTTGAAATACTTTGTCCCCAAACGGATTATTTCTCTTGACCGGGCGCCTTATAAAACCTGTTTCACATTTTCTGACATGCTTGCGGCCGCCAGAAAAAGCCATT
>CAZFJT010000396.1:0-3884 GCA_964519135.1 uncultured Syntrophales bacterium
GGCCTCTCTGACCTTAAATCCTTCATATTCCTGACATCTCAAGGGTTGTCCCAATATCTCGGTGTCCTTCTCAGATACCGCCCTTGTGTAATAATTCAATCTTTCAGGCCTGGCCTGGATATTGGCGCGCTTGAGGTCCAAATTGGTAATCAGGTACTTTTTGGTTCGATGGAGATAAACAGCGCCCTCATGGCACTCCTTCAAAGCCCTTATACCAGCTACACTTCCAAGGAGTTTTTTCGTCCCTTCCAGGAATATCCCAAAAGATTTGCCTATGCCCCTTAGATCCACATTTCTATGGGGCCTGGGATAGTTGGAGGTCCAAATTCCTTCTTTTTCGCGGCGCGTTAATAAGCCGTCCTCGCATAAGGTTTTCAAGGCCCCCTGAACGGTCTCGTTTTCAGTCCATTGCTCCAGGTCCCTAATAGGCAGTTCCGTAGCCGCACACGGTAAATGTCTTTTAAGGACCTCCTCATTGTGACGATCAATAACAGCCTCTTCACAAGGCCTATTGAAAAAATCGTCCGGGTTGTTCATGAAATATTGATCCAGGGCGTCATGGCCCGCAATCATGGCTATCGCGCTAGGTTTTGCTCCCCTACCGACTCTTCCGCCCCTTTGCCACGTGTTGATTATCGTGCCCGGATAGCCCACCAGCACGCAAAGATCCAATCCCCCTACATCTATGCCCATTTCCAGGGCGGATGTTGAGATCACACCGTCCATCTTCCCGGAAAAGAGTCTGGCTTCAATGGCTCGTCTTTCTTCAGGTAAGAATCCGGCTCTGTAGGAACTGATTCTGTTTTTCAGATGATCGGCTTCGTCTATTACCCAACTGGTTATCAATTCCGTAATCTTGCGCGCTTTGGTGAATACTATCGTCTTTAGGCCGCTTTCCAAACCCATTATAAAAAGGCGGGTTGCCACGGTGTACGGGCTTAAAAAAGGCTTTATGAATAAGAAATGCCTTTGGGCCGTGCCCGCGCCTGATTTGTCCACCACTCTCGGTGGTTTACCTGTGAGATTTGTAACAAACGCGCCTGGATTGGATATTGTGGCTGAACACGTGAAATATTGGGGCGCCGTGCCAAACGCGGCGCATATCCTTTCAAGCCTCAATAGAACCTGTGATATGTGAGCGCCGAAGATCCCTTTGTAGGTGTGGACTTCATCAAGAACCACAAATGAGAGCCTGGAAAGAAAATCTTTCCATGAGGCGGAGTAGCCCAGAATGCTAAGATGGAGCATATCTGGATTTGTGATCAGAACCCTGGGGGGGGCGCCTCTTATTCTTCTACGTTCCGAATCCGGAGTGTCCCCGTCATATATGGCTGCGCTGAGTCCCAAGCCTTTGGAGAAAGATAGAAAAGAATCCAATTGATCCCTTTCCAAGGCCTTTAATGGAAAAATGAACATAGCGTGGCTGTCTGGATTACACAAAAGGTTATGGCAAACGGACGATTGAAAGGCTAGGCTCTTGCCGCTTGCCGTACTGGTCGCCAAGACAACGTCTTCTTTCCGCAGAGAATGATCTATAGCCTCCCTTTGATGAGAATAGAGGCTATTGAAATTTGACTTGAGAATGCGCTGAACTTTGGGGTCCAGCGAGTCAGGTATGTCTCTTTTCTTAGGCCTCTTGGCGGGAATTATCTCATGGCGCCCTATTTCCCACGCTGTTATTCTCGGATCAGAGATGCTCTTTAAAAAAGAATCCAGCACCTATTGTGTCCTTGTGAAAGAATTTTCTGTGGTGTAATACTCTTGTCGGCGAGGGCAGATAATATACACCGCGCTTTCTTGTGTCAACCTGGAGGTGAGAATTCCATAATATGAAACGGCTGAAATCAAAGAAAATGAGATCTCGGGACAAAGCACGTTCCATATTGAAAAAGTTCTGTATGGCGATTCTGCTGGCGCCCTTTATCTTGTTTTTTCAGGAAAACATTTGTCACACAGCCACGGAAAAGGAATTCCAGGAAGAACCCATGAGAAAAGTCTTGGTATCAGGGGACAAAGGTTCTGTTGTGGCTGAGATCGCTGACACCGATCAATTGAGGGTAACGGGTCTTTTGAGTAAAAAGGAGCTCAAAGAGAACCAGGCAATGCTCCTTGATTTCATCAGGACTGGATATTACGCGATTCACATGAATGGCATGGCCTTTCCAATAGATGCGATATGGATGGATGAAACAGGCAAAATATTGACAATTTACCGGAACATACAGCCTGACTCTCCACAGGTTTTCCCTTCAGTGGAACAGGCGAGGTACTGCCTGGAGGCGCCCGCCGGTTCCGCAGCGAGGCTCGGAATGGAAAAAGGCGAGCGGTTGACATTTTCGCCCGTGCGCTAAAGCATTATTAACTGAGATCTTTAAATTTCAAATGAATATGGATCTGAACACCATTTCCTGGAACTCCCATTCAATAATAACTCGGTTTGCGCTGGCTGATTTCAAATATCTCCATGCTCCCGTTCAAATAACGCCCTTGGAAGATTTCCTTTCAGAAGCTCAAAAAGCCGTGAAAATGACAATGCAATGGCACAGGGGCCTGATTGCAAAAAGGACCGGCTCAAGTTATCTATTGGGAAGTGATCTAAAGATACTCGACTGGTCTGATTTTCTAAGGTCAGCTTGGTTGAATCCCCGCGCTGAACTACACTATGTTATTGCGCACTCTCCGGGTGATTCCGCCTATAATACAGGCCACAATCCCAGCAGATTAGGGCCTCCAGGCAATTCGTACTCAGACATCAACATTGGAGATCAGGCGCGGATTAAAGAAATATTGAGCGTTTACTCGGACGAACCGGATTGGGGAATGGATCAGGATTTGGCAAATGTGAAGGATTATTTTTATGGGGACCTGCCTTTGGGTCGGTTGAAGGGCCCAAGCTCCCAAGCCCACTTTCACATGTGTTTTATCGGGGATGGCCATATACTTGGGCTATTTGCCAAAAAGATTAAGATCAGCTTTATGGAGGAAAGGGTGAGGCTTTTTATGGCTTTATCCAGAATTGCCTTTAATCACAACGCTCCTTATTGGGGATGGAGATTCGCAGCATGGGCTATACATTACCTGCAGGATCTCACACAACCTTACCACGCAAGATTGTTCCCTGCTCCACTGGCGCTTTTTATAAAGCGTTTTCTCAAGGACCCTGACCCTGGAGCGTTCATTCAAAGGAACAGCAACATACTGACCAACAGGCATCATCTGGTGGAGGCGGCTGTACATTATTTACTCAACCAGCAATACAAAGCAGGAGAAACAGGACCTTGGCATAAAGCGCTGCATACAAACCACACCTCATCAGGAGAAACTTTACGACCTTTCATGACCGAATTGGCCGGGAACTCGGCTAAACAGGCCATCACACTGGACAGAAGCGCCTGCTCAATGATCAATGATCCCAGGATCGAGTCAAGGGAATTCCATTTTGAAGAAGTAAGCGACTATCCAATAGGTGATCACATTGATAGGGCAAGGACCGAAAGGCCCGGACTGTTTAAGGAATTTGAAACTTGTGTAGCCGGATGCTATCAATATACTGGCAGGGCAACACGGTACGTGATCCATAGGATGGCGACTAATCGCTCAGACCTGTGACTAAGGGAGCTGATCAATGGCCTTGGTTTATATTAACCCCTGAATATACGGAGTATGGTTAGCCCATAAAGTTTATTCCGATTCTTTTCACTGTCCGTGGTTATAGTGATTCTCGAAATATAACACGGAATGAAATGTAATTTCATTCCCACCTCCCAGGGTCGGAAGCTCGATGGGGAGGTCCAGGAGGGGAGGTCCTCGGCGGACCGCCATATATCCGGTTTAGACAATGCTTCATTCATAAGCTTTTGAGGCGCTGATCGAAGGAGTTATCG
>CAZFJT010000397.1:0-2908 GCA_964519135.1 uncultured Syntrophales bacterium
CATTGGAAATAAGCCTGTTTTCGGACTTCCTGGTAATCCCACCTCTGCGATGATTTCATTTGAACAGTTTGTTCGGCCAGCCCTACTGAAAATGATGGGCCACAGGGCCATATTCAGGACATTACGTGAAGTGGAGCTTGCTGAGGATGTAAGCTTTGGATCAAATAGACTGCATTTGGTAAGGTGCAAACTCTTTGAAAAAGATGGTCAATTGATGGCCCAGGCCACAGGAACCCAAAGCTCCGGGGCTTTGAGATCCATGATACTTGCGGACGCGCTTATGATACTTCCAGCAGGGAGAAAGGTCTTTAACGCAGGAGAGCGGGTAAAGGCGCAACTTCTGCACACCAATACTCCGCTCAGTGAAAACAGTCCTTATGAATAATGATTAACTAACAAGGATTACGCTATTTGTCCCGCGTAGTTGATTAATCCTCCGGACAAAAGGATATCCCTTTGTCTTTTAGTGACATCGAGCTTTAAAGGAATTTCTTTATCCCCGATATTGGCGTAAAGGATTTCATCTCCACTCTCTATCTTTTTTCGAACATCCTTTAGGATTATGCTATCCCCTTGTTTAATGGAATCATAGTCTTCAGGTCGTTCAAATGTAAGCGGTAATATCCCGAAATTAATCAAATTAGCCTTATGTATCCTGGCAAAACTCTTGGCAAGCTTGACCCTGATCCCCAGGTATCTCGGCGCTATTGCCGCGTGTTCTCTTGACGAACCCTGACCGTAATTCTCGGCTGCGACTATAAAACCAACTCCAACTTGCCTGCTGCGCGCCGGGAAATCCGGATCAACCCTGATAAACGTGTATTCACTAATAGCCTCGATATTGCTTCTTAAAGGCAGTACTTGGCTACCAGCGGGCATAATATGATCTGTGGTTATATTATCCCCAACTTCCAAAACCACCTGTCCTTCAAGGGAATCCGGTAATTGTTCAAAATTTGGAAATGGTTTTATATTTGGCCCCATTATAACTTCCAAGATCGGACTATCTTTTTGAGGGAATATGAAGTTTTGATCATCAATAAAATATTCTTCAGGGTTTGAAACCGCAGGGTAATCTCCGATTTTTCTGGGATCAGTGATCTCGCCGAATAGGGCCGCAGCCGCAGCGGTCTCAGGAGAACACAAGTACACCTGGTCGCCGGTAGTGCCGCTCCTGCCGGGAAAGTTTCTTGGAAAGGTCCGCAGGGATACTGTTCCAGTGGCTGGCGCCTGGCCCATTCCTATGCAGCCCAGACAGCCGGACTGGTGTATCCTTGCGCCCGCCAATATAAGATTTTCAGATCCCCCGGCCTTTGCCACATTCAATAGGACCTGGTGACTTCCAGGGTTGATCTCAAAGCTCACGTTAGGGTGAGAATGCTTACCTTCCATAGCCTTTGCCACGATCATAAGATCCCTGAATGAAGAATTCACAGAGGACCCAACAATCACTTGGGCCACGTCTATTCCTTCAACTTCAGAAACCTTCTTCACATTGTCAGGAGATGTGGGGCAGGCAATGAGTGGCTCCACTTTAGATAGGTCGATTTCTATTGTATCCGAGTAATTAGCGTCCTCATCAGGCAGTATTTCAGTCCATGCGTCTCCCCTGCCCTGACTCTCCAGAAACTCTTTTGTTCTCAAATCAGAAGGAAAAATACTGGTGGTGCATCCCAATTCAGCGCCCATATTGCATATTGTGGCCCTGTCCGTGGCAGATAGGGTTTCAGCCCCAGGTCCGCCATATTCAAATATTTTGCCCAATCCACCCTTTACAGTGAGTCGCCTGAGCATTTCGAGGATCAGGTCTTTACCTGAAACCCAATCCTGGAATTTTCCTGTTAGGTAAACCCTTACAATCTCAGGCATGTTAAAATAAAAAGGACTACCAGCCATGGCCATGGCAACATCCAAACCACCCGCGCCTATCGCGAGCATGCTCGAACCACCATTTGTTGTTGTGTGACTATCCGAGCCCAATAGGGTTTTTCCTGGAATACTAAAGCGCTCCAGATGGACTTGATGGGATATTCCGTTTCCTGGCCTGGAATAAACCACACCGTATTTTGCCGCGGCTGTTCTGAGAAATATATGATCATCCGCGTTTTTAAAGTCTGTTTGCAGTAAATTGTGATCCACATAAACTACGGATAAGTCGGTCTTCACCTCAGGAAGCCCCATGGCCATGAATTCCAGAAACACCATAGTCCCAGTCGCGTCCTGTTGTAATGTGTGATCGATCTTTATCCCTATCTCCTCACCTGTTTTCATTTTTCCTGAAACAAGGTGGGATTCTATAATTTTTTCAGCCACAGTTAGGCCCATGTTACGAACCTCCTAGGGTGTATACCTTTATATTGAAGACTTGCTGCAATGAACCGGCGCCGTCAATTACCCAGCAAAGGACCCCATTGAACCACGGTATTTTTTATCATTGGATTTGCGTCCCTTCTCACTATCCTGTTATGGGAGGGCAAGAGTATCTCGATATCCAACTGGGCTATCTTATCCAATGAATTCTTCATTTCAGGGCCATTGGCTGAATGCAGATCATATCGACCTATAGCTCCATCAGCGTAGATGGTGTCTCCTGAAATAAAGATCTTATGATCTTGACAATACAATCCTATACTGCCGCAAGAATGGCCTGGTATATGGATTACTTGGAAGTTAAAGCCTCCAAGATTGAGGTCTTCGCCGCCTTGGAGCTTTTTATGGATATTCATCTCAAAATAGTCATTTTCAATACTATACTGAGCCCTGATCATATTCTCAAACATACTGTTGCCAAATACGATTCTACTATCTCCCCGCTCCAATGGAAGGGCTTCATCATTATGCATCCAAACTTCCGCGTGGGGTAATTCTCTCATTATGTCAGGTAGACAGCCAACATGATCCATATGGG
>CAZFJT010000397.1:2918-3880 GCA_964519135.1 uncultured Syntrophales bacterium
CCATATGGGTGTGGGTCATTATTATCCTTTTTACACTTTTTCTGGGTATTCCGGCTTTGTCCATTTCTTCCAGTTTATACTCAGCCATGCCCATTAATCCGCATTCCACTATTGACACGTCGTCGGATTCAGCTTCTCCAATCAAATATACATGGGAGTCAGGGAGAAATTTATCTTTTCCTGGAATCCAAATAATTCCATCTATTACTTTTTCAAACACATTAACTCCTAACAGGTTTCATTTATGAGATATTCCAATCTATTTTTCAGTAAAAATCCACGCCCAGTCATTTTCTGGATAAAGATTATCCTTAAGTTGAGCTGTGTATTTATCCATTATTATCCACTCTCCCTGGCCTGAGGCAACCAATGATATAGCCCCATTTTCATCAATGGAAACCACCTCGCCTGAAGCTTTGAAAAATCTAGGGGCCTTGGGATTGCCCTTTACTCCAGATGGAAAACCTATAAACATCAATCTTTCATCCCATGACACAGGTCTGAAAAGATCAACACTTATCTTAACAGAAAGTCCCGCGGCTGAAGTATGCATAAAGCCAGCCCAACCAGTATTTTCATCGAATATGGATAATATTACCGCTGGGTGCAATTCCTCGGGTCCGATCAAAAAACACTTGGCCCTATCAAAGTCGTCTGAGCAAAATCCCCATTGAACGGAAGTCTCTCTATTTAAACTATCATGATGATATCGAAATCTTCTCTGGAGTCCTGGCTCTACTCGCTCATGTCCGCATACAAAGCAGTTCTTATAGTATGGAAGATCCTTGAAATCCTTGGATGGTTCCAGGGGGGCCTTCACTTGAGACGCGCGCGTCAATGAATTAGAGAAATTGGCGTGAATATATGGTTTCTTATCCTGGCTCTTTTTTATTGAAACCTGCTTAATGAATTCATTTTCATGGGCCGCGCTCATGATCAAAGACGCGGGTTCTCCTATGGGA
>CAZFJT010000398.1:0-3877 GCA_964519135.1 uncultured Syntrophales bacterium
GTTCTGTACCGTCATTTACGGCAAGGGCCATATCCTTTGTGAAGAGTCTTCTGAAGCTCAAACCTATCAGGATCATGGAACCGATGGCAACAGCCGTTGTTATCATCAACATAACTACTATTTGATACCTTATGGCCTCAAGGGGATCAACTCCCCCAAGAATCTGGCCTGTCATCATTCCAGGCAGGCTCACAACTCCCACAACCATCATCGAGTTTATGGTTGGTGTCATGCCGGCCCTTAACGCCTCCCTGGCGCAATCGGACGCGGCCTCCCACGGTGTCGCGGCAAGGGCCAGCAGTGTTTCTATCTCATCGCTTCTCGATCTGATCTCAGAGTGTAATCTGTCCAGTGAAAGCGCGACTCCGTTGATTGAATTCCCCAGTATCATCCCGGCTATTGGAACGGCCACACTTGATTTGTACCAAGGAACAGGCTGAATGATAATCGCGCATACGATTATCATCACCAAATACGAGCTTGCAGCCATTGATAAGAACGCAAGACCAGTGGGGAATCCGGAAACATTCGGGGTCCTTTTTGTAGCTGTCATTGCGGCCATAAACGTCATAAAACCCACTATCATTGCAAGAAATAATGGATGATTCAATGAGAAGATCCACACCAAGGCGTATCCAACAACGGTTAATTGGACTACGCATCTAAAAGCGCCCCATAAGAGCGATCTGGTGAGGCCAAGCTGAAAAGCGGCTGATACCGCCGCGCTGGCGCAAATGAGAATCAGGGAGAGAGACAATTGCAAATTACTTATATGAGTTACGCTTTCATTCATTTTCGATCCTGGGTAAACTAGCCCAGCGGCTAAACTAAAGGTTTTAGGTGTAGCTCTTGGCCTTGTAATTCTTCTATTAATTTCTCATCATGGCTCACGGCCACAATACAACGGCCATTACCCAGCAGCCATCTTGAGAGCCATTGCCCTACTGCTTTTGCGCTTTTCTCATCCAGGGCCGCGCTTATCTCGTCTATGAGCAAAGCCCTTGGATTGCATAAAAGAGCCCTGATCAGCGAAACCCTGGCCATCTGCCCCACTGATAGTTCATTAACCCATTGACCAAGGATCGTATCAGGGAGCGCAAAAGCCTCCACCATCTCCTCCATGGTCCCTTTGTTAAATACTTCCGACCTGCGAACCCTAAAAGAGAAAGGCCTCTTTAAACTCTCATATACTGTTTCCCTGAATTGAATAGGCTTCTGGGGAACATAAACCAAGAGCCTTCTCCAATCAATGGGATGAATTTGAGAATAAATTACACCATTGAAAAACATGTGGCCTGCTATGGGGCTGGTCAATCGGGCAATAGTTTTTAAAAGGGTTGTCTTACCAGAACCCGATGGACCGTGAATCCATTTTACCCTGCCCGGACACAAGTGGAATGAAACAGGACGGCATATTGGCGATCCTGTCGCCCCAAATTCCAATCCTTTTACGGATAGGATGATCTCGTGGTTATCATTGCAATGATTATCGCCCTGTTGATTTTGAGAGTTCATGGGAATAATAAAACGCAGTAATTGATTCTGATTTGATAATGCTTGCAATATAATGAAAATACTGATGGTTCCTTTTCATGAGGGTAACACACATTATTGCATTTCAAAGGGGTTGGTAGAGATTTTACCAAAAATTAACATGAAGACCCGGTTTGAGGCCAATCAAAGCGTGATCAGGGTTGGAAAGGAGAGCCGTCGGATTTATCGAATGGTTTTTAAATATTCATTATCAAGCTCAATAATATAAATGAGACGCTTATTCCTTGACCCTACCCGCCCATGCCTACTTGCTGTTGTGAATCTATCGGCTTTTGGAAGGGTCGTAATCCGAACTTGTATATTCAGCCGTCACCCTTATTGATATGCCACCCCTTGGATTCATTACCCCCAATACACTGGCCCATCTCGGCGAACAAGCTTCCACTAGATCGTCCAGGATTCGATTGGTAATCTCTTCATGGAACATGCCTGAATTTCTGAATGAAAAGAGATAAAGTTTAAGGGATTTTGATTCAACACATCTTTTATCAGGAATGTAGGTGATCGTAATTCCGGCGAAATCAGGCTGACCAGTAATTGGACAAAGGCTTGTGAATTCAGGACAATCAAATTCTATTTTGTAGTCCCTGTGTTCATACAGATTCGTGAAAGTTTCCAATTGGGCGTTGTCGGGATTGTCAGGATACTCCTTGTGACCTCTGCTTAAAATCTTCAATTCGTCATCTCTCACAACACCGATCCCCTTATTCCATGGGAAACTACTTTGTGGCCCCACGCTGCCTGAGTATATCGATTACATCTTCGTATCCCTGAAGTTCCGCATACGCCATTGCCGTCATTCCATGATGGTTAGCAATGTTTACCGACGCTCCACTTTCCAGTAGAATCTTCACAGCCTCAAATCTCCATCCAAGAGCGGCCTCGATAAGCGCGGTATTTCCGTAATTGTTCTGTGCGTCTATATTTGCGCCCGCACCGATAAGGACCTTTATCATCTCATGCAGTCCCAGGATACTGGCTCGTATCAGCACCGTATTACCGAACATGTCCCTTAAATTAGGGTTTGCGCCATGTTCGATCAATTTTTCCACCATCCCCATATATCCGCCCATTGTGGAGCGCATTAGAGGTGTTACACCTTCGCTGTCCTGGCAGTTTACATCAGCCCCCCTTTGAATTAGCATCTCCGCCAGCTCAACCCTTCTGCCGCCTATGCTCGCTGCCTCCATCAAAGGTGTATTACCGTATTTATTCTTGATATTTACATCGGCCCCTGATTTAATCAGCAATTTGCATACTTCCAGAAATCCTCTGGACGCGGCCCTGGTCAATGCTGAATTACCGTAAGAGCTGAGGGCCTTTACGTCAGCGCCGTGATCCAAAAGGCTCTGACATACTTCCGCGTTGCCGGCGTATGCGGCCTTTATCAGAGATGTATCACCATCCTTGTCCCTAGCGTGTACATCAGCGCCCAGCTCCAGTAGAGCGGCCACAATATCCTTTTTCCCTCGAGCAGCGGCAATGTGAAGAATCGTTTCATCACCCGTCAATTTTTCATTAACGTCAGCGCCGGCTTTTACCAATTTCTTTACAAGTTCAACGTCCCCTGCCTTAACAGCGTCAATCAAGGTTGCTTCCATAGTCTACTACCCCTCTGTTGGGCGCCGATCGGCGCCGAGCAAACTCCGGAAAATTATGTATAATTACTGAATCTCAGTCAATTAATCCCTACCTTACGGCGCCTCACTTATTAGAGGTAGCTTATTTTTAAGGTCTTTTTTCAAGACCCACTATAAAGGGTCCACAATCAGGTTCAAAGAAGCTTATACACATCCGGGCCGGAGTCAAGCGCGAATCACCATTTTTACTCAGAATACTTCTTGTTCATAATGTTTCGACATTTTCTCCGCTAGATCACAAATCATTGCAAACGCAAATCCATTACACCATTGAACGGAAAGCATAGTTTGATATGCCTGAATTCTTTCACATTTGCCCCTTACACGCAACTATTTACTGAACCATGGGTAAATGGATTTTTAGCATAATAGTAACAATGTCCAGATAGTTTGATTAACTTTATTTTAATAAAACAATCGTATTTGTAAAGGAATGTGGCGTATTGGATAATGGGTTTGATTGAAAAAAAACCGCTTCTTTTGCTATTGCCGACTGTTCTTGATTCATGGTAGAGTTAACATCCTATTAATAAAATCTGGAGGGATTCCGATGGGAATGCTACCCGTGCCTGAAGAAATTAGAGCCATGGTCAAAAGCATCGAAAGTATGACCACGGCTATTAAGGAACACTCTATGTGGCTAGAGAAAATACACTCGCAACTGGTTGAGATAAAAGGTACCT
>CAZFJT010000399.1:0-455 GCA_964519135.1 uncultured Syntrophales bacterium
GCCCTCCTTGCACATTCCACTTTGACATGGACAGCCACAGGGGATGTTCAGGCGCAAGGCTCATGAATGTGGCGCCAAAGAGTGTATCCGGCCTTGTGGTGAATACTTCTATACTTTCATCGCCCTTTTCCAATTGGAAGTATATTTTCGCGCCCTCGCTCCTGCCTATCCAGTTTTTCTGCATTGTAAGCACCCGCTCAGGCCAGCCCGGGAGCTTGTTGACCCAATCAAGAAGCTCTTGCGCGTAATCCGTAATTTTGAAGAACCAACCGAATTGTTCCCTTTGGGTTACCTGAGTCCCGCATCGCCAGCAAGCGCCCTGTTCCACTTGCTCATTGGCCAATACTGTGCCGCACGGCTTGCAGTAGTTGACAATGGTCTTTTTTCTGTAAACCAGGTTCTTTTCAAGCATTCTCAGAAAGAGCCATTGTTCCCATTTGTAATAGTCCGGGTGG
>CAZFJT010000399.1:465-3864 GCA_964519135.1 uncultured Syntrophales bacterium
CATATCTCAGTCATAGGAGTACCCCATCCTTTTGTGTTGCCTGCGCTTTTCATCAATGTTTTGCTTTGTCCAAACCGCTGGGTGCGATTTGTTCTTGATCGCAGCGTTTTCAGCAGGCATACCAAACGCGTCCCACCCCATGGGATGAAGCACATTGAATCCCCTCATCATCTTGAATCTCGCCAATACGTCACCTATGGAATAATTGCGCACATGTCCCATATGTATCCTGCCCGATGGATAGGGAAACATTTCCAGGAGGTAATATTTTTCCTTTTTCTGGTCTGTTTTTACTTGAAACAGCCGCTCTTGTTCCCAGTATTCCTGCCATGTTTCTTCTATCTTTGCTGGAATATATTTATTATCCATTGCTCCTCCGAGTCGGCTGATGATCTAAAATAAGCGATAACACTTAGCACAGCGAAGCTTTGTGTTCAACGCCTTTGACGCTTGACCGGGACAATGGAATACTTTATGGTAAGCGTTTGGCGGCAATACAAAAGCCTTAATATCAGATACGTTTTTTGTGAAAATATTTCCAAGAGCATGGATTAAAGTGTAGTCAAATATTTGGTATAAGATTTGAATAAAAATCACGTAAATTAGATTAAGAGAGTTCAATGGAAGATCAAGTATCAATTAGTCCTGAAAATGAGGCGTTTGACCTACCCACTGAAAAAGACTTCCTGGCGGAGTTTCAGAGGTTGGAGGAGCTGGCTGAGAAGAACAGGGCCAAGGGCAGGGAGATCGTGGTGGTTGTGGGCCTGGGATTTGTGGGCGCAGTAATGGCTGCGGTTGTCGCGGATTCCGAGGATGAGACCGGCGAGCCTGGCAAATTTGTAATAGGTATGCAAAGGCCAAGTCCGAGATCCTTTTGGAAGATACCTTTACTCAATCGTGGTATTTCTCCGATGAAGGCCGAGGACCCCAAAGTTCAGGAGTTCATACACAGGTGTGTGGTTGAAAAGGAGACCTTCACAGCCTCGTACACATACCAGGCCCTGAGTCTTGCGGATGTGGTCGTGGTGGATGTCCAATGCGATTACATAAAAGAATCACTGGATGATATCACAACTGGCTACGTTGAAATGGGCGATCTTGAAAAGGCCCTAAATACTATCGGAGAGACCATTAGTCCTGACGCTCTGGTGCTCATTGAGACAACGGTTCCCCCTGGGACAACTGAGCAGGTGGCCTATCCCCTTATCAAAAGGGCGTTCAAAAAGAGAGGGATAGACAGGGAGCCCGTATTGGCCCACAGCTATGAAAGGGTTATGCCTGGCGCGGACTATGTAAATTCCATAAAACACTTCTGGAGGGTTTGTAGTGGGGTCAATGAGGAATCTCGCAAAAGAGTGGAAAAATTCCTGAGTGAAACACTTGATGTGGAGAATTATCCCCTGACTGTTCTGGACCGTCCAATAGAATCCGAAACAGCCAAAATAGTTGAGAACAGCTATAGGGCGGCAATACTGGCGTTCATGGATGAGTGGAGCATGTTTGCGGAGCGTAACGGCGTAGATATTATTAAAGTTATTAACGCTATAAAGATGAGGCCCACACATTCGAACCTGATCTTCCCAGGACCTGGAATTGGGGGCTATTGCTTGCCAAAGGACGGGGGGCTAGGGGTCTGGGCTTATAAAAATCTCATGGGTTTTCAGGACGATCTATTCAGTGTCACACCGATTTCAATAGATATTAATGATCGCAGGGCCCTCCACGTGCCCGAGCTTACAAGGGACGCGCTGCGCAATATGGACAAATACATTGCCGCATCCAGGGTGACTCTGTTGGGGGCTTCGTACAGAGAAGATGTGGGAGATACAAGGAACAGCGGCTCGGAATTAATAGTAAGGCGCCTTGTGGACATGGGCGCAGAGATAGTTGTTCATGATCCGTATGTGGACCATTGGTGGGAGTTTGAGGCCCAGAATAATTATCCTGCTTCAGGCAAGGGCAGGGACAGGTTCTTCAGGCATCAGAAGAAGCTGATAGGACTGGAAATAGTTAAGGATATATGGGAATCCATTAAGGAATCCGATGTTATAATTTTTGCAGTGAGGCACAAGCAATTCCTCGACCTGGACCCACAGAAAGTTGTCAATACAGCGGGAGGACCGTTGGCGATCATCGATTGTTTTGGAATACTTGACGATGAGAAGATAGCCAAATATTTCGAGCTTGGGTGCGAGGTTAAAGGCCTTGGACGGGGGCATATAAACAGGCTAAAAAAGAAACATAAAAAGCCCTCCCATTGAACGCCTCACACTACAGGAATGCGATTCTAAGGGCCTGAATTACGTATTAAAATAAGAGCCGCTATTTTGTCATGGTTTCTCTGATACTGTCCTTGACTTTTAATACCGGTTGTTGAAAAAGGGCAAACTTGAGCCATGTGAAAGCGAATTCAAGTAATTCCGGCCCATCGTCGCGAAGTTTTTCCACCAATTCATCATCCAGGTCGAATTTTGTCAAAAATCCACTTTTAAATATGAAATCCCTGAACTTCTCCGTATTGTAACAAGCCATCATGAACATCTGGACATGCTGGGGCGTCAGAGGCTGGCCCTTGCCTCTGGCCCTTAACACATAGAGCTCCATTAGCAGGTCATTAACTCGGTTATACTCGTTGAGGTCCTGATCATCCAACCATTGGTCCACAGTCCATTCCCTGTCTTCTTGGAATCCCCGGCAATGGTCTTCCCTTACAGTAAAGAAGAACTCCTCGTTGGTTTCCAGCAACGGGTGTTTTGTAGCCGCTCTTCCAAGTGGGTACGTCCTGCACGCGCCGGGCCTGAAGGAATAAATGGAGCAGCCCTTTTCTGTTACAAAAGGACAACGTTTTTGATCATCCATATTCATCTGCATCATTACTTCAGGAAATCCATGGGTGGTGTTGGTCCTCAAGGTTGTGTGTTTTTCCATGAATTCCTCAGAGGAAAGTCCCAGCCCCTTTCTTAGGCGTAACGCGTCATAAGGGGTGATAGTCAAGTCCAGCTTGCCGCAGCACTCAGTAAAACAAGGAACATGGGGGCCGCAATCGAATTTGAACCTGTCTTTTCTGGACATCTTCTTGTCCATACCGGAATCGGAATTTTGTGCTCCCATGGGAGTATCTCCTAAAGATGAATTATGGTATTTTTTGATCTGAAAGGGCTTGAGCAAACGCCAGAAGGCTCGGGAAGGTAAAATCCGGGTCAGCCCATTGATCCCTCCCAACGAGCACTGTCTTAACGCCCGCCCTTTTGCCGGCTTCAATGTCCGAGGCCCTGTCCCCGACAAGATAAGAATCCACAAGAGAAATATTGTGAGCTTGTGCGGCCTTGAGTATCATCCCTGGTTCCGGCTTTCTGCAAGGGCAAGCCTCATTATTATCATGGGGGCAGAAATATATAC
>CAZFJT010000400.1:0-3863 GCA_964519135.1 uncultured Syntrophales bacterium
CTTGAAAGCCGTAACCGGGCGCGAAGCGCAAGGTAGGCACAAAGAGCCAGTAATTTTGGAAAGGTTTTTATAAGCCATTTCGCATTTAATTTTGAGAACTGGTATAAAAGAGCGCATATTATCATAGGTTTAAAAGCTTCTTTATATCCTCTCTGAATTTTGTTCTGTAATTTTCAATGGCCCTGTCCGAACCCATGGCCATATCGCATTGGCGAGCATGAGTAATAAGATATCCCAAGATTGCCAATTTTTGTATCATGGATTCCTCATCAAGATGGTCCACTCGCGCTGTTAGCCGATCACCCTTTAGGCGTGTTCGAAAGCCATTTTCAGCTAGTGTATCGGCAATGAGCCTTGCCCTACGGGCCCTGCGGCGATCATCCGCGGCCCCGCCCTTAAAGGAAAAACCAACATAATTCTCAGGGGACCTGGCCCCCACAAGGGCCTCAACAGTGGATAAGTGATAGCCGAGTCTTGAAAAGAAGAATAAAAAGTTCTTTGAGATCATGAAATAATTTCTGGCGCTATATGCAGAAGCAATAGCCGGTTCCAGATCCGGATTATGTGTAGATCGGACCAGAACAGACATGAAACCACCAGCCTCAATCCTCGGGGGTCCGGCCCATGGTATGGCCATTATTCCCTTCCAAAGCGCGAGCATGGGCTTGGATGCTATTTGTTCAATATTTACCAGATCGCCATCGACTTCTTCCAAAAAGCCGTCGTCCAGATCCATCACCCACCATTGCATGGGGACATGGCATTTCAATCTCTTAGCTCCCCTGGCCGGATAGCCATAATGTTCGCCAAAATTGAACATCTCCTGGACCCCCTTCTCATGTACGAAGCGAGTGATATCGTGCATGGTGATACACTTGCTTTGCCTGAAATCCGGTGAGTCCGCGTCAATTAGATTCAAAGGACAGATATATTGGGATACGTTTTTGAGGGTCTCCCAAACCGGACTACCGAGCATTAGATTTCTACCTGATGTTTGACGATTCAATAATTGCGCCAATCGTCCCTTATGAATTCGTTTATTGTCCGCGTCCACAGTTACGATTTGCCCCTGTTCCAAAATAGTGGTTGCGCCGACCGCCCCAAACAGGGCGGGAACTCCGAATTCCCGGGCAACATTTGCCAGATGTCCAGCCATACTTCCCGTTTCAGCCACAAGAGCTGAGGCCCTTGACAAGAGAGGGGCCCAGCGAGGCGCAGCAGTTGAAACAACAAGGGCCGCGCCTATGGGAAAACTCAAAATATCGGCTGTGTTGGCTGCTATGAATACCTTTCCGGACCCCACACCCCTTGAGGCGGTGATCGCGGCCGTCATCAATAAGTCCGCGCTGTGGATTTCAGCTTCTCCTTCCTTACCCGGACGTAATGACTTTGGGGTGGGCGCGAGTGGTCTGGATTGCAGTATCTTGATTTTCCCCTCCTGGGTTATCAGCCACTCCACATCTTGAGCCGCGCAAAAAAAACTCTCTATTTCCAGCGCCATCTTCGCAAGTTTTATGACAGTGTTATCCCCAATTGAAGGGGCCATTACGGATTCAGCCTCCACCGTAGATTTTCTGGTTCCTTCCCCCTTTTCACAAACAAATTTTTCCAGTTTTTCTCCTACGGTCTTTTCCACAATATTCAAGGCGCCGGTCTTTTTCACAATAAAGGTGTCCAGCCCCACGGAACCGGTTACTACTCCTTTGGGGAGTCCAAAGGTCGAGAAAATGGTTAAAATGTTCGAGCCTGAATCATATGGATCAGTTGTATATACAACCCCTCCAGCCGCAGAATCGATCATTTCCATCACACCTACGCACATCGTTATTTGTTCATCAGGTATACCTCTATTGAACCTGTAGCTTGTGGCTGAAGCGCCGTATTTAGACGCTACAACCGTTTTGTACGCATGGATAATATTTTCAGGGCTCACATTCAATTCTGAATGGAATTGGCCGGCAAAGGAAGCGCCTGCAATGTCTTCTCCAAGCGCGGAGCTTCGGACCGAGAGGTTTGGCCTGTAACCCAGTCTTGTGGCCAAATCTTCGTAAGCTTTTACTATAGCTTCTTCAAGCTCAGAAGGCAGCGGCTGGTCTATTATCAATTGTTGAAGATTTGAGCATAGGGTGAGAATGTCTTCGGATCTTTGGTCGCCTTTAGCCTGGACGCGCCTATATATCTCGCCCCGCAGGTCCTTGTGATCCATGAAAAGGTCATAAGCCCTTGAGGTGATCACAAAGCCTTCCGGCGTTTCCAAGCCCGGCTCATTGCCGATCATCCCGAGATTGAACATCTTCAACCCAACAAGATCAATTTTTGCATTGTTCACTGAAAACAAAGGAATGGTTAAAGGGCCATCAAGCCCGGATCTTTCTGAATCAATGATGGAAATTATCCTTGAATTGATTATCTGATATCTTTCAAAAAGCTCCTGGTACTTTTCAGGTCCTAATTCATTTAGATATCTTAACATCCTCCACACATTCACTGAAACGCCCGCGGCCCTGGAACGGACAAAGGACATACCAAAGGGTTTCTCTCCATCAAGGGCCATTTCCATTTCAGTCATGAGATCCAGGGCTTTGCTGTTGGAAGTCAAAAGTTCCTTTAGAGCGCGATACCTAATAAGGAACAATTTTCGCAGCTCTTCGGGGTCTTGAGGGTTTTCTTTTGGCGTCCCTCGTTTTTTAATGAGTCCTAGTATTCTGTCTTTCCATTTGGTCATCGGTATTTCCCCAGCACTCCTCTGGCAAGCTTTGGTCATAAATGGCTTTTTTCCAATGAGCATAGTTTGTTTGAATTGCTTTTACATATTGTAAAGAAACCGGACACTGGAAGTAGTATGAAATAAATAATTGCTACGTTTTATTGGTTCCACGCAAATTTGTCTGAGCCATTTAAGATTGATTGTCTGAAAGAAATTCGAGTTAAAGGAAATGTGAATCCTCAGTAACACGTGTCGTTGCGCCTGTTGGCGGGAGATCCGATTCGCTGTGTTTGATTCGCAGGCTCAGGAAACTTCGCTCATCGGACTCCCGCCGCCCGTAGGGGTTCACTCTGCTTCGATCACTAGACTAAGCCTTCACACTAAAGATGGAAATGCTTGGTTATAGACGAACCAGGCCAAAGGCCGTGTGAGTCGAATGTTAAACATGACGATATGTGCAAGGTCTAGTAATATCATAAAGTTTTTGGGGGGAAGGGTCTGGGAAGGGACATTTTTTCAAAAAGGTCCTTTCCCAGATTATTTCTTCCTTTCCTCACTCTTCCCTGCCTCCAATAACTGAGGTATTACAAGGAAATAGCCCCGCAACAATTCTGACCAATATAGTTGCGGAGCGGAATAATCAGCGCTTAATATAGGTTAGACTGTCCGGGGTCAGCCGTTACACTTCCTTTTTGGGCTTTGCCTTAAGCTTCATTCCAAGGCCTTCGAACAGCAGAAGTATCGCCAGACCGTACCAAAGGGTATAAATAATATAAAACACCATTGAAAATGTGAGTATACCCGCTTTTGATCGCGCTTTTGTCCCTTCTATGGAAAAGAAGTTATAACCCACTTCAACACCTTTTTTAGTTACTTCAGATACGAAGTTGGCCGCCTTGAAATCCTTTTTCTGTGTCAGGGCCAAATCCATCTCTTTCAAAGTCCTATGCCAAACAAATAGGGCTTCTCTGCCGGAAAAGCCATATTTATCCAAAAGAGTTTGATCCTGGTTATTAAACATGGCTTCACTATCTTTAAGGGCCGCGTCGAGAGTCTTGCCCAGCAACCCCTGGGCTTTGATTTCAGAAGCGTTTCTTTGAATGTCTACCCCGGCCATTTTTAGAGTTTTTTCAGCCTTGGTCGCCAACTCCTTGTC